>JBAZHC010000008.1 GCA_041652575.1 Phycisphaerae bacterium
TTTTAATGGTAAATTTGGTATAATGAATTATTGAGTCTGGCTGATGATTAGGCAGGATGCGGAAGTCCAGACGGAGAAGAAAAAATTAGGGAGAAATTTTTTAAGGAGCGAGAAAATGAAGAAGTTATTGGGATCAGTTTTTGCAATTCTGTTTTTATTGTCGCTTCGCGCTAACGCAGGTTACATTGACATCTATGAAGATACAATTATTAGCACCGATCTTGGCGCAATTGTTACGGTACATGGTTCTGCTCAAATTACTGTTTTACCCGGCGGGGACGCATCAGTCTTTTACTTAACAGATACCAGTTCAGCTATTGTATATGGTGGCAGCGCAAGTTACAGGGCAAAAGATTCCAGCGTGCTTAATCTTTATGGTGGCACATTCGGCTCCGTTGGATATGACGGCAGTTTGGCAAAAATTTATGTATATGGCGAAAACTTCCAAATAGATCCCGCAAGTGATGACCATACGACAGTGTTTCTCAAGGGCAATTGGCTAAATGGCCCATCTTTTGACATCTACTTTAGAATGTTGCCGCAGCCATTTGAAAATGCGATCGGAACAAATATATTTCTCATACCTGAACCAATAACGATTTCTCTAATGTTGTTTGGAATTTTAGGCATAAGAAAATTTAGAGGTTAGTCTTACTAATTTATTTTATCAAAATTTAACGGAATGCCCTGCATTCAAAGGAGGAAATATGTTTACCGGAAGAAGTATTATAGGCCTTTCTTTCATTTGCTTGTTCATTTTGTTTGTTAGTTCATCAATTTTATATGCAGAATACGAGCCAATTAGATTATATACAAATAGCTATAAAGCCGAAACCGGCGGCGTTGCGTTCAACTGTTATCCATCAGGTTATTCAGACGGCTGGTGGTGGGGTGAAACTGACAGGCATGAAGGTTACGGATATCATGAGACTTTGTCGGGAGAGTGGGCTACCGCAATTTACTATACCGGTATTCACAACAACGTCAGCAATTGGTTTGAAAAGCATTTTCTATATCCATATTGGGATCCAGACACAAGTTTTGAGGAAGATACAAATTTCTATTACAACCAGGATACACAGCAGTGGCAAAGCTGGCATGTCTGGAATAACAATCGTACAGCGCAATCACGAGTTTATGACCCAAATATTCAGGTGACAATCGATTACAATATAATTGATCTTGGCGAAAACGGCTATGTTTCTATGCCTTTTTACCCAGAAGGCTATTCTGGTTCTGATGTACCTTATGTAACAAGTGAACGATATATTTTAATCCAAACCTACAACATAACCAATACGCATTCGTTGCAAAGTGGCGTCAATATAACTGGACTCAAATTTTACCAAATGCTTGATGGTTTGGTAACTTTATCAGGCGCTAAATCCTCTACGTATTCAAACGCTAATATCCCCGGCTTACTTACGGGCTATGATCCCACCGACCCAACAGTTGTTTTCAAATATGTAATTACACAATGGAATAACTATGAATATCATACTGACTGGATAAGTTTTGCCTGTAGTGTCGAACCGACCTCGTTTGAAAATGGTATATATGACACCGGTTCCGGTGGAGATAGCACGCCAGGCTATGTTACTTATGACATTAGAAATTGTAATCTTAATAACGACCCAAATGTTTATGATACTTATGGCCCTGCTGGAGCCATGGGGTGGGATTTAGGCACTCTTGCGCCTAACCAAACCAAATCAATAACGGTAGCCGCCATGTTTGGTACCGGCCCTATACAATATGCAGAGCCGATACCGCCATTGCCGCCGGGCTGCGAAGATGTAAACCTTTCAATAGATACCACCGACGTTGAAGACTGTGTTGTTCCATCTGTTGACGGCTGGATTGACAGTGTTTTTGATTATAATATCTGTTATCATTTTGGCCCTGCCTGCTCGGCTAATGACATCAACATTGTCAGCACATTGGACGATTATGTGGATTATAACGATTCCTCACCGGAAGGTTATTATGACCCCTGCAACCACACCGTAACGTGGACTCTCGGCGATTTGCAGGATGTAAACGAATCGAATTGTATAACTTTAACCGTTCGTGTGGCTGAAGGTGTCATTCAGGGAAGAAATCTTGAAAATACCGTAAGAATATATCAGGGCAGCAATGTCGTCAAAACCGTAAAAGAATATACAAAAGTCTGTTGTTTGTATGATACTGTTTTTGTTGATAATGATGCTCCGCCGGAGGGCGATGGTAAATCATGGGATACTGCTTACGATAATTTGCAGGATGCCCTTAATGATGTTTGGGCTGGCGATCACGGCTGCGCCGATAAAATCTTCGTAGCTGCCGGGACGTATTATCCGACAAACGATGCTAACCAGACTGATGCGACTTTTACATTGGTAGATGGCGTTGATATTTATGGTCATTTCGAGGGCTGGGAAACCAGTATCGACCAGAGAAATCTCGCAGATATTAACAGCACGACCACTCTCTCCGGTGTTTTGAATCAATACGGCTATCCTGCTCTTAATCATATTGTTACCGCCGCTGATTGTCATATTGACGGCTTTACTGTTACAAAAGGAACGCAAAAAGGAATTTACTGCTATGCCTGTTTGCCAACGATTGTAAATTGTGTTGTCAAATACAACAACAATGGGATATACATAGAAAATAGTCCATATGCAGCGATTATTAATACATTTGTAACTAACAATAATACAGGGATTAATGGCCCAAGCAACTCAAGTATCGATATTAATGAATGTACCATAAGCCTAAACAGCGTTTATGGACTTACGAGCAGTGGCTATACGATGAACGTAACAGACAGTATTTTTGGGGGGAACAGCTTTGGGGCAGGCTTTGTAGCAAGTGGCATTGAAATCAACGGTGGCACTTTAGCCATGCAAAACTGCGATGTCAATGATAATAAAGGACATGGAATTTACCTGACCATGACGAATGCCAGTATTCAAAGATGCAGGATACAACGCAACTCTGACTGCGGATTAAAGAGTGTCTATGCAAATGCCAGTCTCATATCAAATATTATTGCTGACAGCGGTTTAACAGGTGTTTATATTTTTTCAAATTATTCCGGGGATTTCAACCTGATTAACAACCTGATTTATCACAACTCTGAAGGTATATATAGCACTAGTAATACTTCTCCGGGAATTTACAACAATACCATTGTTTCGAATGATGGTAATGGTATTAGCAACAATGGCGATCCAAATATTAACAGCAATATTATATGGGGAAATGCCAATAGTCTTAACGGCACATTTACAAAGGTAAATTACAACTGCATCCAGAATTACACCGGCGGCGGAACAAACAGGAATGATAATCCGCAATTTCGTGACTCTGATGCAAACAATTTCCATTTAACGGCAGATTCAAATTGTATTGATAACGGCAATCCCAATTTTGTTGCCGAACAAGATGAAACCGATATTGACGGTGAAGACAGGATAATAAACGGCAGGGTCGATATTGGCGCGGATGAATATTACAAAAATCCTGCGGATTTCAATAATGATGGTATTGTTGATTGGGCCGACATGGTTCTTTATTCGGATAATTGGCTTGAAGAAGTGGATAGTTCAATGCCTGCTAATTTTGTCGATGACGATGTTATTAACTTTCTGGATTTTGCGGTATTTTCATCTGATTGGCATTGGCGGGAAGGCATGAATTATTGGGCGCATATTGGCGGAAGTGGCGCGTATTTTGAAGATACAAGCGGCCAAATAGAAATGATGATGTCGGAACAATCCGAACCGGAACTTTTATTGATGCCTGCACAAATGCAGGCCGAGGCGATGACAGTGGTACAAGTTGAGCCTCAGGTTGTCGAGATTGAGCAGGTATTCGATGTTAACCAGGTACTTGACTGGCTCGACGAATTATGGAAAAACGATGAGGAATTTATAGAATCGATGAGCGAACAAGAGTATCTTGAATTCAGAAAATCTATTGAGGATTCGGAGAAATAGATATTTAGCAGTAAAATACAAAGATAAAAGGCCGGTTTTGCCCCCGGCCTTTTTTTGATGTGTTTTTTAGCATAAATTTCAACTATCTTTGGGGTATAATCCGTTTTTGTGTCGATATATAAATTAACCGAAAACAGAAAGGTGAAAGCGGAAAACGGCCATGAATAAATTAAATACTATTTTTATTATAAGTCTTTTAATAACAGCAAATTATTGCACTGGGTCGGAGACGGTAAAAAGTCTTGTTCCCGAGGCTGAGGCAATTGTATTGAACAGTTTGAAAAGTTCGGACGCAAGAATCAGGGCCAACGCTGTTGAGGTCATTTCCGAGGGCAAAAAAACAGAAATGATGGAAAATGTCGTTGCTCTTTTGGACGACCCTGCGGTAGCTGTACGTTTTGCCGCTGTTGTCGCTATTGGCGATATGCTGTACGGCCCGGGCGAGGCTAAGCTCAAACCTTTATTGAAGGATCCAGACTTAAATGTAGCTGTCGCCACGGCTTATGCCCTTTATAAAATAGGAGGCGATATAAAGTATCTCAAGCCGATAGAGGATTCGGCCGACTCGCCTGACCAGACAGTAAAGGCCAATGTCGCAATGTTGCTCGGGAAACTGAAAAGCAAACATTCTCTGCCAATACTTCACAAACTCAAAGACGACCTTAATGCCGGAGATGCCGTCGCACTTAACGCGACCGAGGCAATTGCGAGGATTGAGCCGAATGATGAAATTTACAAAAAAATATGGACAATGCTTATAAGTGTTTATGCTGACAAGAGATATATGGGAGTACGCGCGATGGGCGCATTTGGCGGCGTTAAAGGCGCCAACGCCATTATTACGCTTCTCGATGACGAAGTGGCTGAAGTAAGACTGGCAGCCGCTGAGCAGCTTGGAATGATTGGCGATAATAGCGGCCAAATTGTTATTCTCGAGTACTTAAACAATCCTGAACAGGCAGAAAAACCAATAATAGATCGCCGTAATGTCCTTGCCGCACTTGCGATAGGGTCGATCGGCACAGAGCCGCTGATAGCTCATCTGCCTAAATTGCTTAAGAACGAATCGCAACCAGTCCGACTTGCGGCGGCTGAGAGCATTTTTATTCTTGCCACAGGCCATTGAACGGTTTTTAAAACCCGGTAACTGTCTGCCAAATAGGTGCACAGTAAAGGTAAAAATAACTTGACCTTAAGGCAATCAACCCGTAAAATCTGCACGAGTCTTATGATACAATCCGTCAGGTGGCGGATGAATCTTGAAGCTTTCGGGCAGTCTTGTCTAAACGTAATCAGCCTGACAACCAGCAGCGAAAGGAGCAAAATTTGAGTACTCTTACGAAAATTCTAATAGTTTTGTTGTCATTATTATCTGTTTATCTATGCAGCAGCGTCGTAATCTATGTCGGTACCGCTACGAATTACAGAAAAGCTTACGAAGACTTAAGGTCCGAGCTGGCCGCGACACAGGAGAAAAACAAGAGCTTCGAACAGCAGCTCGAAGAGAAAAAACGGCAGATGAATGAGCTTTCCGATAAGCTCGACACAGAGATAGCAAAGCTAAAAGCCGATAAGCTAAAAGCCGAACAGGATATGAAAGACGCCAAACGTTCGGAAAGCGAACTTAACGAGAAAGTCAAGACCCTTGCGGCGGCGGCATTGAAATTCGAGGGGACAGTCGGCGGAATGGAAGAATCCCTGAAAAAAACGCGTGAAGAGCTTGACGCGGCACGGTCGGACGGAATCAAGCTAAGCAAAAATCTCAACGAAATAACGGCGAGCCTCGAAGAAAAGATGGTTCAACTCGAATCGTTAAACGCGGAAAAGAAGAGACTGCTCGAGGAAAAGACAAAACTGGAAAATCAGCTCGCAGGCAAAATGCCGATGGGAGAAAACGCCGGGCCGATAACCACTGTACCAGACTCTGCAAGCCAGGCAATTGAGACCTCCCCCGGCGCCACTATCGAGGGCAAGGTTACGGCAATCGAAGGAAGTCTCGTAACGCTTTCGATAGGAACTGCTGACGGCGTGGAAAATGGCATGGTATTTCACGTTACACGAAACGATACCTTTATCTGCGATATAAAAATAACAGAAGTAGACGCAGAAGTATCCGCCGGAACGCTGCAATTAATACAGCAGCAGCCGCAGGTCAACGATATCGCTTCTACGGCATGGTAAAAAAATAAGTCATTATTCGATATAACAGGAACAGAAATGAGCGACATACAGACAACAGGCAAAGTAAAGCCCGCAAGCAACCTTTACACAGCCTTACTGGCTTTGGCGTGCGGCGTTGTCGCCGCGGCTGCCGGTTATATTACATATAGATGCTGGCTCGATTACGAAACTATCTTGAAGATTGTAGAAGTTTTTCGTTAACGGACAACGGAAACAGGACCCCAAACCGGGGTTGCTGTATTTTTTTTGAAAGGATTTTAGCGTGTTTCTTGACCCGATACTTGGCTGGTTCAGCATGGATATGGGTATCGACCTGGGAACCTGCAATACTCTGGTCTGTGTCCGTAACGAAGGTATAGTACTTAATGAGCCAAGCGTAGTGGCTGTCCGCAAAGGTACAAATATCGTTTTGAACAACGGGGAAGCTGTAGGTCTTGTCGCCCGAGAAATGCTCGGCAAAACGCCTGGCAGTATTTCCGCAATTCGTCCCCTCAAAGACGGCGTGATAAGCGATTTTGAAATAACCGAAGCAATGCTAAGCTATTTTATCCGCAAGGTTCACGGCCGCAGCGGATGGTTAATAAAGCCCCGTGTAGTCATCGCAGTGCCGAGCGGCATAACAGCGGTTGAAAGACGAGCAGTAATAGACAGCGCCGAAAGAGCTGGCGCCAGAAGAGTTTTCCTTGTCGATGAACCAATGGCCGCCGGTATCGGAGCAGGGCTGCCAATTACCGAGCCGACAGCGTCAATGATTATCGACATAGGCGGCGGTACAACGGAAGTGGCAATAATGAGCCTTGCCGATATAAGTTCGTGCGAATCGGTGCGAATCGGCGGCGACGATATGGACGAGGCAATAATCATTCATCTCAAACGAACATATAATCTTCTCATTGGCGAACCGCGAGCAGAGCAGGTAAAAATTCAGCTCGGTTCGGCGGCACCGCTGGCAGAAGAACTTACAATGGAAATCGCCGGCAGAGATACGATATCCGGCCTGCCCCGCAAGATTGTCATAACGAGCGAGGAAATCCGCGAGGCACTGAAGGAACCAATCGCCGGCATTATAGAAGCGGTAACGAAAACGCTGGAAAAGGCCGAGCCTGAACTGGCGGCGGACCTAATCGAAAACGGAATGCATCTTTGCGGCGGCGGTTCACTGCTTCGGGAAATGGATAAAGTTCTCGCTAACGCAACAGGTCTGAAAGTGATACGCGTCGAAGAGCCTCTTACCTGCGTGGCAAGAGGAACCAGCGTTTATCTCGAGAACCTGGAAATATGGAAAGATACGATGGACCACAGCGGCGGATGGGAGTAACCGTTGAACGGTTGCCGTATCGTAAGAAGTCATTTCGGGTTACGTTTTATACCACGACAGAAGATTAAATGGCACGCAAACAATTCAAACCATCAAAATTGACATTATTCATCGGTCTTATTCTGCTCGGATGCATATTTCTGCTTCTGCCTCAAAGCGCAACATCACGGGTAAATTTCGCATTCATAGATATTTTCGGTTATTTTCTGAATATGGGCTCACCGGCGGCATATAAACATCTGCCGAAAAGTTCATCGCCTGATTTCGTATCAAGACACGAATACAACAGACTATGGGTAGCCTACTCTAATATGCAGACAGCGCTTTATGAACAGAAAAGACAGATGGAAGAACTCGGCAAAGTCCGATTGACCGAACCTGACCCATCGACCGGTCTTGTACTGGCAAAAATCGTCAGCAGAAAAGAACACGAGTTCATCATAGACCGCGGTTCCAACGACGGTCTCAAGGTCGGCCAGTATGTCCTCGGCGATAACGCGGTAATCGGTCTGGTCGAACAGGTTTCCACCGAGATTTCAAGCATTCGACTGATTACAAGCTCTGCGTGTAAACTGCCAATCAAGATTTCTGCGCCTGAAATCAACACATATTTCAACGGCACAATGCAGGGCGATGATAAAAAATGCGCGATGATATTGAATATTCCCCAGAAATATGAAGTCAACGCCGGTTTTAATGTTTACGCCGCAGAGAAGACTGGATTCCTGCGGTCGATGCGCATCATCGGACGAATATCGAAATGCGCCGCGGGCGAGAAAAATCCCGTCGTCTGGGATATTACCGTAGAACCGGCGTACAATCTTAACAACATAACCGACGTAGCAGTAATCGTATTGAAGGTGCCGGAGTAAGAAATGAAATGGTTTAGATTCGCACTTATAGTTGTACTCGCCGCGGTGATCCAGGCAAGTGCGTTTCTGAACACAATTTCGCTTACAGACCTGCATATAAAACCTGATATACTTTTGATACTGCTGGTTTATTTCGCGATAAGCTGCGACCGTTACGATGTGATTATCTGTTCTTTCTCGCTGGGTTTGGCCGCGGATGTTACAGGCGCATTAATCGGTCCGCATTTTATCAGTTTCGGAATTATCGGCACGGCACTGGCTCATATCAAAAAGGTAATCCTCGTGAAAAAGACCAGCCAGCAGGCGATTACTATTTTTGCCACTGGGATTTTAACATATCTGATTGCGGCGATACTGACCAAACTAAAAGTTTCAACAGCGGATACAGGCGGTTTATTCGAAGTCTTCGCCTCTTCGATTTATTCGGCCATTTTCTGGTTTCTCATTAAATGGCCCGTTACAACAACAGGCAAATGGCTCGGCATAGGCGTTCATCGCTTCGGTATAAGCACGGAAGAACGATAGCGGGAAAATGTCCAATAAGCGGTTAAAAATACTTGCGTTTCTTTGCGTTGTGTTTGCGGCGGTATGCATCTTACGGCTGGCCTACATTCAACTCAACTCGCATTCGGCATGGCAAAACCAGCTCGAGAAAATCAGAACAGGCAAAAGCACTCCGCTGGTCGCCCTTCGCGGTAAAATTCTCGACAGAAACGACAATGTACTGGCGACCGACGAGGCGTGTTTTACGCTTTGCATAGATTATCGTTTCGCGAGACTTGCCGATGAGCGGTTCTGGACTGTGCAGTCGCTTAAATGTTCGGACGATTCCGAGAGACAAAAAATAAAGGAAAAATATCAGCAGGACTATAACGGGCTAAACGAAACAATCTATAAATGCGCCGAGTTTAAAAACTGCGAGCCTTTGCAGATAAGCGAACAGATAAACCGGCAGATTAATGATCCAATCTGGCAATTGCGGATTTACCTGGCGGGAAAACGAAAATATCCGAATCAGGAATTCGAAACAGCGGAGCCGGACGCCAACGAAAGACTGCTTTTGGCATCGGCAGTCGATATAGCTGAAATGCATCAGCCGCAGCCGCTGATGATGCTCGCCAACGACGATGAAGTTCTCGCGGCCCAGCTTAAATTCATAGATACCCCCGGGATTCAGGTCGCGGCGGGGACTATGCGAATTTATCCGTATAAAAATTCCGCCTGTCAGCTTATCGGATGGGTCAAACCGTGGAACTCGGCCGATGAGGACCCGAATAATTATTCACCGGGCGATTTAATCGGCTTTAACGGTATGGAATGGTTTTGCGAGCCGTACCTCAAAGGCAAATCAGGCAGAATAGTTTATGATATCGACAACCAGATTGTCAGCAGAACGGAAAGGCAATTCGGCAACAACGTAAAATTAACCATAGACATCGAGCTTCAGCAAAAGCTGGAGAACCTGTTGGATAATCCCGATTTGAACCCGGATGGCAGAGCGATAGGTGTTGTTGTCGTGGATGTAAATTCGACAGATATTCTCGCGATGGCATCGATACCTGATTTCGACCTTAACAACGTAAGGAGCAACTATTCCAAACTGCGCGCCGATAAAAATCAGCCCCTGCTCAACCGCGTTTTAAGTGAAGTTTATCCGCCCGGCTCGTCGGCAAAACCGATAATCCTCGCCGCCGGGATGGCGGAAAAGAAAATAACGGCCAATGAAATTATATCCTGCCCTTCTGTCGCGCCGCCGCCGGGATGGCCGAATTGCTGGATTTTCAAAAGCTCCGGCTCCGGACATGACGAGCAGTGGGCTGACGAAGGCGGCAATAAAGCGCGCAACGCGCTAAAGGGAAGCTGTAACATTTATTTTTCACATCTTGCCGTCCGTATCGCACCGGAGGTATTACAGCAATGGCTTTATGAATTCGGATTCGGCAGAGATGCGTTGGAAATAAGAGACCCGGCTATAATTGATTCGTTCAGGAACTTCCCAGGCAGAACATTTCCGCAATCGGCGGGAATTATATCCAGCTCAAGACCGAAGACAGAGAGCCTTCCGCCGATTGACTCTGCGGAGAGAAGATTTTTCGGCATCGGCCAGGGCAGTTTTCGCGCTACGCCGCTGCAGGTGGTAAACGCGTTCGCGGCAATCGCGAGAGGCGGATTTTTCAAAAAATCCAGAATCATCGCGACAGAACCTGCCGACGCAGGATACAGCCTTAATTTAAGCAGCGAGATTATCGCTGTAATTTATGATGGTATGCACGCGGTTGTTAACGAATCCGGCGGAACGGCTGTAAGACAATTTGCTGAAGCCGGATTCGAATCGAAAGGCATAAAAGTATTCGGTAAAACCGGCTCAACAGAAAGACCATATCACGCGTGGTTCGCAGGTTTCGCAAAAGATAATCATGGAAAAACAATCGCATTTGCGGTAGTTGTCGAAGGCGGTCAGGCCGGCTCAAGCGACGCGGGGCCAATTGCCAGAGATATCATCAGTCTTTGTATAGAAACAGGACATCTTAAATAATTGAAAATTGAAGATTTAAGATTGAAGATTTCTCGCAATAATATTTTCAGAAATGCCCTTAAATTTTCAGATATGTAAGGGTTTTTTCGAGGATTTCTTTGGCGACAGGTACGGCAACCGCCCCGCCGGTATAGCCTTTGCCAAGACTTCTGTTCGGTTTGCGAATCGAAACGAGAACAACTATCGCCGGCTCTTTGGCGGGCGAACCGCCGATAAATGAAGAAACGTAATTTTCCTCATCGTAGCCGCCTTTGTTGCGAGCGGCGATATTTGCTGTGCCTGTTTTGCCCCAGACCTGCCGGTTCTCAATGGCGGCTTTTTTAGCGGTGCCTTCTTTCACTACCTCCACAAGCGCTTCTTCGATAATCCATCTTGCGGTTTTTTCGCTTACAACGAAACTGGCGGTCTGAAGCGGTTCCTGCATTTTTATTTTATTTCCCTGTCCGTTTACAATTGCTTTTACCAGATGAGGCTTTATCGGCCTGCCGTGATTAGCGAGGACGCAATACGAACAGACCATCTGCATCGAAGTGGTGGAAAATTCATGTCCGAAAGGTACGCGGGCAATACTGTAGCCTGTCCAGAATTTAAGAGGCCAGACAACGCCGCTGTCCTCGCCGGGCAGGTCGATGCCTGTTTTTCGACTAAAGCCGAAAAGCTTAAGACCTTCGTGAAGTTTGGCTGCGCCCATTTTCTGACCGATTTTCGCCATTCCGATATTACTCGAATGAGCGAGAATTCCGCTGATTGTAAGATTTCCATAACCGTTGCGATATTCGCCGATTGTTCCGAACCCTTTGCCGCTGTAGCTGCCGTTTTCGCAGAAGATTGTATCGCCGGAATTAATCGAACCTGTTTCAATCGCCCAGGCGGCGATGACCGGCTTGATAATACTGCCGGGCTCAAATGGGTCAGAAAGAATATGATTGCCAAGACTTTTTTCATCGGCGCCTTTCAGTGTCGATGGGTCAAAATCCGGCAGCGAAACCATAGCCAGTATGGCTCCGCTGCACGGGTCTATTACTAATGCTACACCGCTGTCGGCCTGAAATTCGTCTACCTGTTTTTTAAGAGATGAATATGTAATTTCCTGAATAGCCGAATCCAGCGTCAGGACAACATCGCAGCCGTCCTGCGCAAAGCCGCCGAAACTTTTCAGTTTTACAGGTCTTCTGGCGGCATCGGAAAAAAACGTGCTGCTGCCGAATGTGCCTTTGAGGATTTTGTCGTATTGAAGCTCAAGACCGGCCAGTCCCCGACCGTCAGTACCGACAAAGCCGACAGCGTGCACTGCTTCACCGCCAAGCGGGTAGTATCTTTTCCAACGGCTTTCAATGCCGATGCCCTGCAAAGACTGTATCTGTTTTCGCTGTTCATTTGTAAGTTTAATATCCGAAATTATCGGGGCATAGCCTTCGTTCCTGGTTGTCAGAATAGCTTTGCTGATTTCGATTGGACCTGCTGAACCGATTATATCCGCCAGTGCCTGTGAGGTTTGTTTGATATCGACAATCGCACGCGGTTCGGCGAAAACGGTATCGGAAACATAGCTGGCGGCAAGAATCCTGCCGCGGCAATCGAGTATCGCTCCCCGTTTGGGCTGTTCTGTAAAATTCGAACGCTGAGCTTTGAATGAAACCTGCTGAAAATAATTGTTTTTATAATACTGAAGATAAAAACATCGAACCGCGACGCCGATGAAACCGGCGCCAATCAGCAAAAGCAGGATTAAAGCTATTTTTTTGCGCATATAATATCAGGTAAGGTACAGGTCATATTAGTTTCGCTTATTAGTTTCGTCTTTGACAACGTTGGATATCGAAGCCGGATTGATATAGTTTTCGAGCTGCAATTGTTTTTGCCAGAGCTGCTGTTTCAATCTGGCCGTTTTGACCTGGCTGCTTCTGAATTTATAAAATTCGCAATTCTCCGTCCGGCGAAGATACACCGCGGCTATCGAAACAAAGAAAATAACAAGAACAACAAAAATATAACGATATGAAGTCAAATCAATCACTTAGCAGGTAATGTTATTTTTGTGCCGACAATGAGATTGTCGGGGTCGATAGACTTATTCAACTCCACTATTTCCTCGTATCTGCTGCCGTTGCCGAGATATTTGGCGGCGATTTGCCAGAGGCTGTCATTGTCTTTTATAACGTATTGCCGCGATGCCGACGATTTTACCGGGGCAGAAGCGGCGGCAGGGGCCGCTTCTTTTTCAACTTTTTCAAACAGGCCAGTCTGAATAAGCGCCTTTTCCTTTTCGTTCAGCGGAGGAATAACCAGCTTTTGACCAATCTGGAGGTCGTCCATTGATTTGAGTATTTTTTTGTTTGTCTCATAGATTTTTCGGACATTGACAAGTTTCTTTCCCGCCTGTGGACCGTAAAATTTTTGCGCGATGCTCGCGAGGCTGTCGCCATCGCCTACTTCATAAATTGTATTGGAAATTTTACCGGCAGACTGGTCCGATACGACAGGAACTGCCGGGGTTTCAATCACAGCAGTTTGCTGCGGCGGAGTATTTACCGAAGTGCTCTTTACGACCTCACTGGCCGCGGGAAGAATCGCCTGATAATTCTGACCGGTCTGAGTGTTAGCCTCAACCGCAGGCGATACAGTAATGGAAACAACCCTTTTGTTCATAGCCGCGGCGGCATCCCTGCTGGTCCTGTCAACAATGCCAGGCTCATCGGCTCTGTTATAGTGATTGATATAGCCGGCGGTGTCCGGAGTATTGTCTTTCTTGCTGAGAAAATCGGGCAGGCCGTTAATAACAAAAGTAATAGCTACAATAAATACCAACGCTAAAAGCAATCCAATCTTTGCATCGGTTGTCATTGATAAAACTCCTTTTTTAAATATTACAATTTAGCAGCTATTCTTAATTTAGCGCTTCTCGAACGCGGATTTTCAAATACTTCCGTCCGCAGAGCCGTTAACGGCTTTTTAGTAATTATATCATAAATACCCGCGGCTTTGTTCTGCCGAAAATTATTTTTTACTATTCTGTCTTCAAGACTGTGAAAACTTATAACGGCCGCTTTGCCGTCTTTATTCAGCAATAATGGAATAGCATCCAAAAATTTCTCAAGATTGTCAAGCTCATTATTGACCGCAATTCGAAGTGCCTGAAATGTCTTGGTTGCCGGATGAATCCTGCTTCTTCTCGATGTCGGGCTGCAGCCAAGGGCTCGGCAAATAACATCCACCAGCCCCGTAGTTGTTTTAATCTTCGCTGATTTGCGGTAATGAACTATGGAACGGGCAATCTTCCGTGACGCCCGTTCCTGCCCAAAATTAAATATCAGGTCAGCTAACTCCTTTTCGTCCCTGCTGTTGACAATATCAGCGGCGGTAACATCCAGTCTGTCGTCCAGCCGCATATCAAGTTTCATATCATGGCCAAAGCTCAAACCCCTGTCGATATCCGTAAGCTGACCGGAGCAAACGCCCAGGTCGGCGAATATCAAATGGGCGTTTTCAATTCCGTTTTGATGCAGACTATCGGCAATTTCAGCAAAATTTTCCCGAATCAGCAAAACTTTGCACGGCAAATCGCTCAGATTCTGCCGGGCGGCTTCAAGGCATTTCGGGTCAACATCAAAACCTATAAGCACCCCATCCGGGCCAAGAGACTCGGCGAATATCCTGCTGTGTCCGGCGAAACCGATAGTAGCATCGACAACCACGGCATTGCTTTTCAGTTTCAGCTCGGTCCGAATCTGCTGGGCAAGTACAGGTTTGTGCTCAGCCGGCGTATTATTCACTTTTCACTCCTGCTATTATAGACAGGTTCAAATTAAAACCGACTCAACTTATGGCAAGCAGCGATTCCTGCTCGACAAGAGCCTGCACCTGCGGCGAAAAATCGACGTCAACCAGCCGGCGATGTATCTTGCGAACAGCCTGGAGCTTTTCTGCAAGAAGGTTTATCGAAGCAAAGGTTTGCTCGTCTGCGGGTCTTTGGCCTGTCAGGCTTTCCATAACAACGTTACAGTGATCTATATCCATATGCATTCGCTCTCTCCTTAAAGCATTTAATTTATAATTCTTTTCCCTGTTTCACAAGCACCGCCTGTCTTGCCTGCATTGTCTGCTGCTGGAACTGGGCCGAATGGTCTGAAATATATTTTTCCCAGTCGTCTGCGTTCCAGAACTCTATATGGTCCCGAACACCTATAAGCGTAAGATTGTTCTGCAGGTTGGCTCGCTTTCTGATTTTTTCACTGATTAACAACCTGCCCTGCCGATCCAGCTCGACCTTGCTGGCCAAAGCGAAATTCATTCTTTCAAATACGACTGCTTCATCGGGGGCCACCGTCCCTGGCGACTCGGCAAGGGCAATTTGTTGAAAATATTTTTCAGGATAAAGACACAACACGCCGTTGGGACCGGCGGCAAGATAAAAACTGTTGCCGTGCTCATCGCAATCTATCTGACTGCGAAGCTTGTTGGAGACGAAGACTCTGCCCTTCTCATCCACAGTGCCTTCGTATTCACCTGTTAGTAAAAGCATGGTACATATCCCACTTAAGTAATCTTACGGCCCAATTATCCCCACTATTCCCCACTTGTCAACAAACAAAAGCAAATCTTTGAAAAAATCATTAAAATTTCTTATCGGACTTGATAATGGATTGGTCGCTAAAACCTTTTTATTTTACCCAATTTACCAACAGTGTTTACGCAAAAAGCGGGCGATGAGAATCGAACTCACATGACCAGCTTGGAAGGCTGGAGCTTTACCACTAAGCTACGCCCGCTTAAATAACCGATAGTTTTATCGGTATAAAGCCTTATATGGCTGATATTTTAGCCGATGACCCCTGAAATTGTCAAACATAAACAGTTTTCGTGCTATTGGGCCAAAATCACTGGCGAATTCACAAATGATTGTTAAAATGTCTTTTTTAACCTGAGAATTGCGGTCAGGAAGGATTTAAGATATGGATTTAGCGATACTTGCACAATCAGCCAAGAAAGCCTCTATCCGGCTTTCCGCAGTAAGCACTGAAAAGAAAAACAGTGCCCTTAAATCCATCGTCAATGCTCTGAAACAGAATACCGCACAAATCCTGCAAGCAAACAAGCAGGATATGGAAAAGGCTGAGAATGATAAAATATCTCCCGCCCTGCTTAAAAGACTCAAATTCGACAAAAACAAAATCAACGACGCGTGCAGCGGCATTGAAAACCTTATAGCATTGGACGACCCCACCGGAAAGACACTTTACGCAATGCAGATGGATAAAGGCCTTGACCTGTATAAGGTAAGCTGCCCCATCGGTGTAATCGGAGTTATTTTCGAATCAAGGCCCGACGCTTTGGTTCAAATTTCGATGCTTTGCCTCAAGAGCGGCAACGCGGCAATTTTAAAAGGCGGCACAGAAGCGGCGAATACAAATCAAATCCTTTATGAAATCATACGCGATGCAAGCATAAACGCAGGAATACCCGAAAACTGGATTCAGCTTTTGCAAACCCGCGAAGACGTTCAGGCAATGCTGGCACTGGACAAATTCATCGACCTGTTGATTCCAAGAGGCTCGAACCAGTTCGTCCGCTACATTATGGACAACACAAATATACCAGTGCTGGGCCACGCGGACGGTATCTGCCATGTTTATGTTGACGGCCAGGCCGATGTAGAGATGGCGGTTAAAATAACAGTTGACGCTAAAACGCAATACGCAGCCGTTTGCAATTCGGCGGAAACGCTGCTGGTTCACAAAGATGTCGCCCAAAGATTTTTACCCGTGATAAAAAAAGCTCTTGAAGCAAAAGGCGTCGAGCTTCGCGGCTGCGAAAAAACCAGAAAAATAATAGATATAAAACCCGCTGATGAAAAAGACTGGGAAACCGAATATCTTGCCGAGATTCTTTCGATAAAAACGGTCGATTCTATTGACGAGGCTATAGACCATATAAATAATTATGGCTCGCATCATACGGACGCGATTATTACGCAAAGCCGAACTCTCGCCGCCGAATTCCTGCAGCTTGTGGACTCTGCGAATGTATTTCTCAATGCCAGCACACGCTTCAGCGACGGTTACCGTTACGGACTTGGCGCCGAGGTCGGGATAAGCACAAATAAAATTCACGCACGCGGTCCCGTCGGACTCGAAGGATTAGTCATATACAAATGGAAACTTCTCGGCAGCGGACAAATCGTCGCTGATTACTCCGGACCTGACGGGAAACAATTTACGCACAAAAAGCTGAAGAAAGATTTTCATTTATAATGCGGAATTTTAAAGATTCAAAACGGATAGCGATAAAAATCGGCACTAATACGCTGAGTAAAGACGGAGCTGTTGACAGTCTGTTTATTCGTTCTATCGCCCGGCAGGTCGCCGAGCTTATCAAAGACGGCAGAGAAGTTGTCATTATAACGTCCGGCGCAATCGGAATGGGCGCAGGTCAACTAAAAATAACCGAAGCGGTTACCGGAGTACAAATGCGTCAGGCGTGCGCGGCGGTAGGCCAGCCTTTGCTTATGACAGAATACAGAAAGGCGTTCGATAAATTCGGTCTTACATGCGCTCAGGTGCTTTTGACGGCGGAAGTGCTTAATAACCGTCAGACCTATCTGAACCTGAAAAATTCCATCGAAACACTTTTAAAGCTCGGCGTTGTGCCCATTCTTAATGAAAACGACTGCATAGCGACCGATGAAATCGGCACCGCGTTCGGCGATAACGACAAATTAAGCGCACTTGTCGCAAGCAAGCTCGACGCCGATGTATTGATAATAATGAGCGATATTGACGCCCTTTACGACAAGGACCCGAAAAAATTCGACGGCGCCAAACCCATAAAAGTCGTTTATGAAATCACGGATGAGATTTTGAAAAGTGCCGGCAGCAAAGGCAGCGCGTTTGCCACGGGCGGTATGAAGAGCAAACTCGAAGCCGCTAAAATAGCCGCTAACGCCGGCTGCCGAATTGTTCTCGGCAACGGCAGAACAAAAAATATCATAACAAAAATCATCGCCGGCGAGGATATCGGCACGGTATTTATGCCGAAAAGGAAATTGAGCAATCGCCTGCGGTGGCTGTTAAATAGTACGGCAAAAGGAACAATCACGATAGATGACGGCGCGGTCGAGGCGATAAAGAAAAAGAAATCGTTATTGCCGAAAGGCGTTAAGACCGTAAGCGGTAATTTTGATATCGGCGATGTTGTAATGCTTAATGCAATCGCAAAAATGGTTACCAATTTCAGCAGTGATGAGCTAAAAAAAATAGCCGGCAGGCACAGCAGTCAGATAAGGGACATTCTCGGCCCTGATAAAAAAGACGTTATCGCGATACCGGAAAATATCGTTTTTCTTGATTACTGAGTTGACAAAAGGTCAAAGTTGTAAATAATCCTTGTTTCTCGGCCGAAGTGGCGGAACTGGCAGACGCGCAGGATTCAAAATCCTGTCCTCGCAAGAGGGTGTGGGTTCAATTCCCACCTTCGGCATTAACAACAGTTGCTTTATGCAGTTGCGCCAGTCCTCGAACCGCAAAAAAATACTTCCAGCAGAAAAACGGCTGTACAATGACAGAGGCGGATGGAAATTATGAACTTTTTAGAACTGGTAAATAAACGATACAGCGTAAGAAATTACAGTCAAACCCCTGTTGTCCGTGAAACTATCGCCAAATGTATCGAGGCCGCAAGGCTCGCACCGTCGGCCTGCAACTCTCAGCCATGGAAATTTATCGTAGTCGATGAGCCCGGCCTTAAAATTGATGTCGCCAAAGCCGCATTTGAAGGGGTATTAAACGTTAATCATTTCGCGTTTAAAGCTCCTGTTCTGATTTTAATCGTTTCTCAGCGTCAAAAATTGCTCGCAAAGATTGGAAGCATAGTCAAGAGAAAGAATTTCAGTCTGATGGATATAGGCATTGCGGCAGAGCATTTCTGTCTTGAGGCCGCCGAGCAAGGCATTGGAACGTGCATACTTGGCTGGTTCAATGAAAAAAAAGTTAAGAAAACACTCGGCATCCCAAAAAATAAAAGATTAGAACTTATAATTTCCGCCGGTCTGTCCGCTGATGAAAAAGTGCCGGGCAAAATACGAAAAAAACCTGAAGAAATCACGTCTTACAATAAATATTTATAACTTTAAAATTGACGAAGTAAAACCCAAGAGTATTTCTGAAAATATCATTACTTCAAAAACAAGATTGCTTCGCCCCAAAGGGACTCACAATGACGAGGTGCCCCCGCTGCCGGTTTAATTCCAACTCTCGTTATTAAAAAAATGGTTCAGCTTAATGGTTCGGGTCTTTCGGCAATACATAATACCGCGGACGATATCTATTCCCCCGCCATAAATTCGTCATATCATCTTCGACCCTCAGCAGCCGCTGTTCGAGAAGTTTTGCAGCCACTTCGATGCTGTTCATTTTTTTGTTCAGCGCCTTATATCCCCCTATTGCAACTGTATTATTGGCAAGTTCACGACGGATGGCTTCGATATTGTTCGAACTTTCGGTAATCTGTTCCTGCATTTGCTGCAGGCGGGCATCGAGCGTCGAGAGCAGTTCCATGTTTCTCATTTCTGAGCGGGCTTTAGCCTGCTGTGCCCATTTTTCCATATCTGTTTTTATCAGGCTGATTTTTTCATCGAGTTCCATAACAAGCTTATGCTCCGGCCCAAGGGCGCCTTCCGCGACGGCTCTGGCGTTCTCAAAACATCGTATCGCCTGTATAAACTCATCGGGGTCATCCTGAAAATCCCAGACTTTCTGCTCAAAATATTTTCCTGTATCCCGCCAGTAATCCAGTTCAGAAACAGTTTTATTGATAATCGACTTTTTGTCTATGTCATTTTTGGAATATGTCGATAACAGTATCTTACTGCCTTTAATTTCAGAGATTTCGATATTAAACGGGTCCTCGTTCACAATTTCCCCGCTAACCCTTCTGCCGTCAGTCAGATTAAACGAAACAAGCTGGACCTTCTCGATGGGTTTTCTTCGGACCGACGATAAGTTGGTATCTGTTTGAGCGAAAATATGCGTCGGCAAAATAAGGATTAAATTTAAGACGATAAAAGCGGGTATGATACTAACAGAACTTTTTTTATTCGCGGGAATCATTTGAAAGCCTCCCTGTAAAAAGTTTTTAATATATACAATATTATAGGTTTGAGACAAAGCGATTACAAGCCTCAAATTTTACAATGCGGCACAGACGGCTTGACTTGCAGGGAAAAGATTATTGAATGTCGGGGGAAAATTAAAGCCTGATATTTGGGTTATTCCTCTTTTTTCTGTTTGATTACGCCCAGTTCAGCCAGTGCGTTATAAGCAGCATTCTGCTGCGCTTCTTTTTTCGTATTTCCCCAGGCGCTGGAATAGCGTTTACTGTCTACAACAACGGCACTTTCGAAGCATTTGTTATGGTCGGGGCCTTTTTCATCGAGAATTTCATAAGTAACCGTACTGTCAAGATGCTGCTGGGCGTACTGCTGAAGAAGCGATTTGAAATTTTCCTGATGTTCGTCGGCATCGGCCTGTTCGATAAGCGGACCGAAAATCCTCATAATGAAATCCTTTGCCGAGGCAAAACCTCCGTCGATATATATCGCCGCTATTAAAGCTTCGAGGGTGCCGGCCGCGACCGAGCCTTTCAGCGACCTGCTTTTCTCCATGCCCGGCCCCACATTAAGCAGGCCGTCGATTTCCAGTTGATTGGCAAGAAGCGAACAGGTCTTGCGGGAAACAAGTTTGCTCTTTATTTTCGTAAGGTCTCCCTCAAGATAGGCTGGGAATCTTTCGAAAAGAGCCTGGCAGATTGTCAGTCCGAGAACAGAATCGCCGAGAAATTCGAGTCTTTCATTGCTGTCGAGCTTGCCGGAGGCAGCCGAAGAATGAGTAAGGGCTTTTTGCAGAAGGATATGGTCGGAAAATTTATATTGAAGTGCTTTTTCAATTCGCTGCACAATTTGCTTGTCCATAAATACTTCCTGTTACGCTCAATGCGGCTTTCGATACCGAGGCGTGATATTAGCATTTTGTGCCATAGATGTCAACCGCGGACCTATGAAGTTAATTGCAGACCGGCAAGGGCGATAAACCTGTCCTCGACAAATTCGAAGACTTTATCCAGACCGGTAATAGCGAAAATACCTCTGGTCTTTTGACTCGTGCCGCAAAGGACAAATTGCTGATTGTTGTCGTCAAGAATTTTTTGAAGCCTGAGCAGTTGGGCAAGACTGGAAGAGGTTACAATGTCCACCTCTGAAAAATCTATTACCACGCTGCAGTTTTTCCGATGGCGAACCACATCCGTTACGGCCTTAAGTTCATCACACATATCCGGCTCCGGTGCGATATCAACCAGTATTACATTTTCAGACCAATCCTGAATTCCCATCTCAATTCTCCTTTATTCCGAGTTTCGTCATATCCATTTTATCGGCAGTCATTAAGGTAAGATTAACAAAAATAACTATAACCGCTGTTACAATAATAAAAGCTGTTTTTCACTCAATAAACGACTATCTTATAGGTCCTGCAAAGGTCTGCGGCAGTCAAACCAAAGCCGGCGATTGACAAAAACAAAATTATAAGTAGTCTTAAATCGTTAAATTTATTCTTAAAAGAGCGATTTTGGATTCATCCGTCAAAAAAGATGTATTTGCCGAGATAAAAACCGGAGCGGTAATTGTCGCTCATCCGGATGATGAAACTCTATGGGCAGGCGGCACCATACTGATGCATCCTGAAATTAACTGGACGATAATGACGTTATGCAGAAAATCCGACCCGGACAGGGCGCCCAAATTTCTTAAGGTCGCAAATATCCTCGGAGCCAAAGGCTTTATGGCAGACCTCGACGATGGCCCCGACCAGAAACCTCTGGAACAATCCGATATTCAGCGTACAATCTTAAATACCCTGCCGGTAAGAAGTTTTGATGTTATTATGACCCATAATCCCAAAGGCGAATATACAAGACATCTGCGGCATGAGGAAGTTTCGCAGGCGGTTTCAGGCCTTTTCAAAAAACAGGACCTGAAAGCTGGAAAACTGTTGTTTTTCGCTTATGAGGACGGCGGGAAAAAATATCCGCCGCGGCCCCGAAAAGATGCTGATATTGTGATTAATCTGCCGAAAAACATTTGGCAAAAGAAAAAAGATATTATAATTAACAGTTATGGTTTTTCACCCGATAGTTTCGAAGCGACGGCTGCTTCGGATGTCGAGGCGTACCAAATATTGAAGAATGAAGATTGAAAATTGAAGATTGAAGATTAGGAAGTTGTAGATATGAACGAAATTAGTAAATACAAACAAATAGAAAAACGAACAACTGATTTCGCCCATCGGTGCGTAAAACTTGCGATTGCCCTGGAAGGAACAAGGCTGGGTAATCACATATCAGGGCAATTAATAAGATGTTCCACATCAGTAGCGGCAAACTATCGTGCTTGTAATCTCGCCCAGACGAAAGCAAGTTTTGCTGCCAAATTGAGCATTGTACTTGAGGAAACAGATGAATCGATTTTCTGGATGGATTTTTCATTAGAAGAAAAATTAATACAAAAATCCAAGATAAGATTATTAGTTGAAGAAGCGAATGAACTAAAAGCAATATTTTTCGCATCTCGTAAGACATTGAATTCACAAAGAAAACGGTGATATTTATGAAGTTTTTAATTGTAAAATCTTCAATCTTAAATCTTCAATTTTCAATTTTTTATGTTTATACTGCTATAAGGTTTTGATTTTTTTACAGGAGTCTGACAAGTGAAAGTACTCGTTCTTTATGATTATCCGCCTTCTCCGGGCGGGCTGGCGACACAGGGAGATTTGCTTTACAGAGGTCTTAAAGAAATGGGCGTCGATACTTACGCGGTAAACTTCGAATCCGCGCAGGAAAAAGAATGGTACTACCGCTGGTTCGAGCCTGACGTTGTAGTGGGCATCGGTTACTGGGGACATACTCCTCATCTTGTTATGCATCCGCAGCGTTATGGTGTTACGCCGGTTCCCTGGCTCGTGGCTGACGGGTATATCGCCAATTACAGGGAAATTCTCGAAGCACTGCCTTTGATACTCGTAACATCCGAATGGGTGAAAAAGGTTTACATCCGCGACGGCCTGAGCGGCAAAAATATCGAGGTTTTGCCGGTCGGCTGCGACACAGATTCGTTTTGTCCGCGAGACAGGCACGACCAAAAAATAAGCACTGTCCGCGAGGCACTGGGCGTCGCCGAAGAAGACCTGATGATACTTACTATCGGCGGCGATGCCGCTTCGAAAGGTGCACAGGAAGTTATGAAGGCACTTGCATTGATTGACAACAAGGCCCCGGCGTGGAAATATGTCTGCAAGGTCTGGCCGCAGCCGAGAACCGAACATCAGAATCTTCTGGATTTGCAGCTTGCCACACAGTTGGGAATTGAAAAGAACGTGATTTATACCACAAACAGAATTTCAAGAAATTTTATGCCGTATTTAATTGAAGCCTGCGATATTTACGCAGCACCGAGCCGGCTTGAAGGTTACGGAATGATTCAGGTCGAAGCCAACGCCTGCGGCAAGCCGGTTATCAGTATCAATGCAATGGGACTTCTCGATACGATGATTCAGGGCAAAACGGCGTTTCTGGCTGACGTTGAACAGGAAATAACCATAAAAGAAACAACCGTCGGCACAGAATCAGGTTTTGAGCCGAACAGCAAAATTATATTCAAGGAGCCTCGAGTAGTTGACTACCGTGCAAGTATACAAGACATTGCAAAGTATCTTCTTGAGCTTATGAACAATCCCGAACTGCGAAAAACAATGGGCGAGAACGGGCGTAAAAGAGCAGTTGAAAATTTCGACTATAAATTAGTCGCGAAAAAATTTGTAAATATTGTTTCCAAAAGGCTCGGCATTAAATAATGGAAAAAAAAGACCAAAAGCTAATCTCGGCGGCCAAAGAAGCGGCATTAAAAGTTTTGCTGCATAACAACCACGGTCCGTATTACGGTCTGCCGCGAACCGCCGGCTGGGGTTATCCTGAGTCTTATACACGCGATATGATGATTTGTTCACTTGGCGTTTTGGCAAGCGGGCAGGAGAAACTTTTAAAAACACTCAAACGTGTGCTCGAAAAGCTCGCCCAGAACCAAACTCAGCGGGGCCATATCCCGTCACTGGTTCACGACAAAGAAGACCGCGGAGCAAGCGACACTACGCCGCTGTTTCTTATGGCTGTCGCTTTATACCGAAAAGCGACCGGCGATGAACCTTTCCTTGAAGAAGCCGTCCAAAAATCTCTCACGTGGATGGAATATCAGAGCCCCTCAGACAGACTCATCACCGCACAATTGCCGACAAGCGACTGGCGAGACGAACAATGGGTGCTCGGATACGGTCTTTATGTTAATACCATCGTCTATACTTACTTAAAACTCTTAGGCTTTGATGAGAAGGCAAGTCGAGTTCAGGAAGAAATGGGGAGATTTGCTATAATGAGCGAACGTCAGCATCGGCACGTCCACGAAGGTCTTGTTCTGAAACACAAGCCGTATTATGCCTTCTGGTCTTACAAGGTGCACAAAAGCGAACGTTTTGATTTGCTCGGCAACAGCCTGGCGATTCTTTCCGGCATAGCATCGAAAACAAGAGCGAAAGAAATTGTAATATGGATAGAAACCGAATGTAAAAATTTGAGGGCCAACGAAGACCTCGCGGTGGATTTGCCGCCGAATTTCTTTCCATATACCCGGCCGGGCGACCCTGACTGGATGAAGCGGTATGAAAAATATAACCAGCCGGGCGAATATCATAACGGCGGAATCTGGCCGTTCATCTGTGGTTTTTATATTGCCGCTCTTGTCGCGGCAGGCAGATACAGGCTCGCAGAGAAAAAACTTGTGGCTCTTACCAATTTAATCAGGCAAACGAGAGTGGCCGAGGTTGAATTTGGTTTTAACGAATGGCACAGGGCGCAGGACGGCAAAGCCTGCGGCGAAGACTGGCAAAGCTGGTCGGCCGCGATGTATTTTTATGCCGCCTGCTGCGTCGAACAAAGAAAAACTCCGTTCTTTGACGAAATAAGAAAGGTAAATCATGCCGTATAATATTCGAATAGTCAGTACATATCCGCCGAGAAGGTGCGGAATCGGAACGTTCAGCAGAGACCTCGCTAATTCGCTCGAGCATTTTACAGGCGAAGTCGGTCATATCAGGGTGGCTGTTATCGACAAGGACAATCTTCCTTATCATATACCGGTAGATTTGATTATCGACCAGTATGACCCTCAATCGTGGCGGGATGCCACAAATGATATCATCACCCGCGCGAAGGAAAGCATAAACAAAACTATTATACTCCTTCAGCACGAATTCGGCCTTGACCCGGACGATAAAGGCAACAACGGCGCAGGTACGAACTTTGTTAATATGGCAAAGGCTTTTTCTGAAAAAGGATTGACTGTACTTGTTTACCTGCATACTGTTCTTGACGACCCCAATCAACATCAGAAAAAAGTAGTGCAGTACCTTGCCCATTACAGCAGCGGCCTTATCGTAACAACTGAAAGCGCAATCCAGATTCTCCATTCTCCCCTCTACGAGATAGAGCACGATAAATTAAAACATATTGACCACGGCATAAGGATGAGCCATCCATCACAGTTCGATCGGTTGGAGATAAAAGAAAAATTCGGTCTCAAGAACCGTTTCCTGATAACAACGATAGGATTGCTGTCTCCCGATAAAGGCGTTCAGTACGGCATAAGAGGACTTGGTAAATTTCTTACCGAATCCTGCACGCCGGCACAGAGAAATGATATCGTATATCTAATCGCGGGACAATGCCATCCTGAGTTTGCCAAATACGGCAACGGTGAAGATTACAGGCGTTTTCAGCAGCTCATTAGCGAATCTCTCAAGCAGGCAGACGTCCGATGGTGTACAGTAAAAAATCTGGAAGGGATTCCGTTTGAGGAATATGACGTCATTTTTCTCGATAACTTTCTTGAGGAAAAATTACTGCTCGAACTTTACGGAGCATCGAATGTTATGCTTTTGCCGTATTTGAATATGCAGCAGATTTCCAGCGGTATTCTCGCCGATACTCTCGGTTCCGGCAGAGCGGCTATAGCAACAAAGTTCCGTTATGCACTCGAATTGATTTTATCAAATCATAAATGTCCCGACGGCCTTGTTATCGGCAGGCATGCAAGAGGTATTTTGGTCGACCCCGGCGAGGAAAGCGTCGAACAAATTGCCCAGGCACTTGATTATCTGGTCTTCAATCAGGCACAAAGGCTGCTTATGGAAAAACAGGCCCATCAAAGAGGTTATCAGATGAGCTGGCATAATACCGCCTGGGCGCTTTTACAATATGCCAATTTTTTAACTGAAGAAAAACAGATTCATACCGGAAGAGGTCTGAAATTCAAACGGGAAAAACCTTCGATTTATCAGCGTACCCAAACTGCACCTCCTGAACTTCCCAGGCAAAAAGAAAAACCAAATGCTTAGAAATATTTTAGACTCTTATTATATCGACTTATTACAGCTTTTAGGAACCTCTTAAACAAAGCATCTCATTCCACACTCGGAGCCAAATCTATGAAAACTATCATTCTCCTTACGATTTCCAATATCTTTATGACCTTTGCGTGGTACGGACATTTGAAATTCAAGGATAAGCCTCTCGCATGGGTAATTCTCATAAGCTGGCTGATAGCGTTTGCAGAGTATTGTTTTCAGGTTCCCGCCAACAGGATCGGCAGTTACGTTTTTACCGCTGCGCAGTTAAAAACCATTCAGGAAGTAATTACACTGGTCGTTTTTTCAGTTTTTTCGATACTTTATCTGAAAGAGGAGTTTCGCTGGAATTATGCAGCAGGATTTTTATTGATTGTTCTGGCGGTTTTTGTAATCTTCAAAAAATGGTAAAAAAGATGTCAGGGGTTTTTCTCTTATTTCTTTTTTCCACAGCTATAACAAAAACCTTTATGAACACAAATAGTCCCGCCGCAATTGGAACATATCCATCTTGTTTTTTCGTTTAGTAAAAATTTTCTAATACCAGATTTTTCAATATTTCCAAGATTTTCAATCATGCTCATATTATACTTCGTTCTATATCTTTTATCCAAATGCTTCAATTTATCGCAGGGAAGATCATTACACTGAAAACAAAACTTTGCCTTTTTATTTTTAAAAACTTCGCAGATTTTGATTTTGCATTTAACGCGGGTTATCGGCTTGCCAATATCCGAGCCCCGGCACCCCGGGCATTTGTTATTTTCTCTTAAATACGCATGGCAAACACCGCAATTTATTCCACATGGAGCAATAAGTGAAGCTGCATTTAATGATGCCATAATAAACCTTATTTATTATAAACTTCTGTCTAACTTTCTGTAACTGACGGCTTCGGCGATATGTTCGGCGCTGATATTTTCCTGGCCCGTCAAATCGGCGATGGTCCTTGCGACCTTGCAGATTTTGTCGTGTGCCCTTGCCGATAAACCAAATTCAGTCATTGCGTTTTTCAAAACCATTTCCGCAGGCGTATCGAGGTCGCAGTATTTACTCACCTGCCTGTGCGTCATCGTGGCGTTTGTGGTCGTCTTTTTTTCGCCGAACCTTTTTCTTTGGATTTCTCTTGCGGCCACAACCTCCCGCCGTATCGCCGCTGAATCATAGGAGCTTTGTTTCGAGCGTAATTTGCTGAATGTAACACTGGGCACATCAATATGAATATCAATCCTGTCGAGCATCGGTCCTGAAATTCTCGCCATATACCGTTCAATCTGGTTCGGCGTACATTTGCATCTTTTCTGTGCCGAGCCGAAATATCCGCACGGACACGGATTTGTCGCGGCGACGAGCATAAAATTGGCCGGGAATGTAATTGAGCCTTTCGCACGTGAGACAGTAACCTTTTTTTCCTCCAAAGGCTGACGAATCATTTCCAAAACGTGTCTTGGAAATTCGGCAAACTCATCGAGAAATAAAATTCCGTTATGTGCAAGTGATAATTCGCCGCAGCGCGGATTAGTTCCGCCGCCAACCAGTGCCGCACCTGTCGCAGTATGATGCGGCGTTCGAACGGGTCTTGTCGCCATCAATGCCTTGCCGTCGAGCAGGCCGATGGTGGAATAAATCCTTGTCGTTTCCAGCGATTCAGTCAATCCCAATGGCGGTAGAATAGTAGCGAGCCTTTGAGCGAGCATTGTTTTTCCCGCTCCCGGCGGACCTATCATCAGAATATTATGCCCGCCTGCGGCGGCGATTGTCAGTGCGCGTTTGACGGTCTCCTGTCCTTTGACATCGGCGAAATCCACATCGTAAACTCCCGCCTGCTTGAGAAGATGGTCGATATCGACATAAGCGGATTCCAGCGCTACCTGCCCTGCCAGAAACGATGCAGCCTGGGCCAGCGAGCCGACGCCGAAAACCTCGATATCTTCTACGACTGCGGCTTCGCGGACATTTTCCAAAGGTACAATCATACTTTTAAAGCCCCCTGCCTGTGCCGCCATCGCCATACTCAATACACCGTTAACCGGCCGAACTCTGCCATCGAGAGCAAGTTCGCCGATAATGACAAAATCCTTTATAACGGGACTTTCAATCGCTTTTGTGGCAAGCAGAATTCCCAGCGCAATCGGCAAATCGAACCCGGGCCCGACTTTTTTGACGTCGGCAGGCGCAAGATTTATTACGCTTTTTGTTTTTGGGTATGTGTAGCCTGAATTTGTTACCGCCGATTGAACCCGTTCGATGCTTTCCTTTACAGCGGTATCCGGCAGGCCGACTATCAGTGATTTTTCAAACCCGCTGCGTTTTATATGAACTTCGACCTCGCAGATTATTCCTTCGATTCCTTCAAGCGTTACGCTATGCAGTTTTGCAAGCATATCTCCTCCCTGATCTTACCGTTACGGCAGTCTCTTGAAATGCAGGTATTCGACAACAATCAAAATCAGCCAGCCTATTTGCAGAACAAAAAATAATATTATTTGTATCCACTCGGCACGATGTTTTGCCGAAACTGTAAAGTTTTCCATAATCAGCGAATAACTGTCCTGAAGCGATTCGAGTTTGCCGCGGATAGTTCTTCTCCAGTCGTCGATTTTAAATTTTGCCGCAGCCATCTCATAGAAACGTGCCGAGTACCAGTCGCCGATAAGCTTGATATCGCGTTCGAGTCTTTGCAGTTCCGAACTGGAAGTCATTCGTATCTCCATGGTTTCTTTCATTTTCTGCGCCAAATCTCTGCCGCGCAGGCTTCCGCCTACCGGTATATTATGCAGCAGTTCTGCCAACCGGGTCAGTCTCCCGTCAAGCTGATGGTCAAGAAGTCGGCACCTTAAAAGCTGAAGATTCGCAAGCGTCAGCAATTCCAAATCTTCCTCGATATCGCCGTTGGGGTCGAATAGAAACGCTCCGTCCCAGTCGATTATCGATAAATCATTATTATCATATTTGATTTTACTGTTGAGTGTGTATTGCACTTCCTGCGGGTCGAGGCTTAACAGTTCTTCCGATTTCAGAAGCGACACGATAATATCTTTGTTATTGAGGAACTGCTCAGGCGCGCCTTCGTAATCAGTAACCGCAAAAACCGAGTACTCTTCACTGAACAAAGGCTCGCCGCCGTATTCCTTCAGGATTTCATACGAATGTTCGTAAGACTGCTTCTCGAGTGCAAAAATTTCCTTATGAAATATGCTTTCAACCTCTATTGTCGTCTGAATCAGAAGCACATCGGGCTGATACCCGCGAAGGTGATATGTTACGTTTTTGTCTCCGATGGCATAACTTCCCTGCCCGACTATTACCTGTTTCGGCACAGCGGTTTTATAATACACCGGAGAGCTTTTGATAACCGCGGGATTGAATACTTCGCCGGTAAGCTGCTTCGAAACTTTTCCCAATAATAACGTGATAAGTCGTTGTTTTACCTCTGCCATATTGTAAATTATAACTGCGTTTTGTCTTTATACCAGTATGTTTTGGTTTTTCTCTTTGCTTTTTTCAGGCATTCTGCGTTACAATTCTCCCGTCTATTTTAGTCAAAGGAGATAAAATGGAAATCGAGGCTTTTCTATTATGCGACGCCGCAACGGAACAGCAGGGAAAATTGAATATTTTAGGGGCTTTTGACAATATATGGGTCAGGCAATTGCCTGCCAAGCACCCCTTCTGCTCAATCGCGGCAAGAATCCGTTTTGACAGAATAGAAGAAGGTAATCATCCCGTTAAAATCCAGATAATCGACGAGGACGGCAAAAATATAGCCCCCAAACTCGAAGGCAATATATCCGTACGAACCGGCCCCGGTTTTGATTCCTCCGCAACTAACCTTATTCTCAATATCCAGGGCCTGGAATTTAAGCAATATGGACGGTATCAAATCGACCTGGCGGTTGACGGTCAGCTGCAGGCTTCGCTGCCTTTAAGGGTAAGCGAAGTGCCAAAACAGGCCCAATAAATCTGTTTTTTGAAATCATAAACCCTTTGCCTAAAGCAAGTTATAAAATTTTAAAAAAATGTAAAAAAAATATCAAAAAACCCTTTGCAAAAACCAGATACTGGGATATAATAGATGGCGTAGTAATGCTCTTTTTTTTCTTATAATGGTTTTGGTTTCGCTGAAGTGAAATGTTTTTTTATAACCCAATAGTTCTATATATTAAATACTAAGGGTTTTGCTTCAGCAAGGCTCAGGTCTCCTGAGCCTTTTTTATTGCGCAATTTTACACCGGCCGCCATATCAGCCAGACAAATATATACGCTGCGCCAACCGCGGCGAGGGTAAACGGTAATCCTATTTTTACAAAGTCCCCGAACTTAACCTGATACCCTTCTTTCTTCAGTATCCCGCAGCCTATGATATTTGCCGATGCTCCGATTGGTGTAATATTTCCGCCAAGACTTGCACCAATCAGCAGGCCGTAAAGAAACAACGACGGCTCCATATTAAGTTTAGCGGCCATTGAAATCGCTACCGGCAGCATCGCCGCCAGGAAAGGCACATTGTCCACAAACGCCGAGACAAAAACAGAGATAAAAACTATTAACGTATAACCTAAAAATATGTTTTGCCCTACCAGCTTCGACATAAATTCAGCGATTGTTTCAATCCAGCCTGTCGCGGTAACGCCGCCGACAAGCACAAAAATACCCATCAGAAACAAAGTTGTGTCCCAGTCGAGAGACTTTACCCCCGCTATAATAGAAGTTTTATTAACAAATTTTTGCCACAGCAGGGAAATCGTTCCAAAGACCATACACATTATACCGGCCAGACAGGAAAAGCCTGTATCGAAAAAGCTCGATGCGGCAAGTGCGATTATTAAAACGACCAGCAATATTGTAGGAACCCATGATTTGACTTTTTCTACCGCTACAATCCCGGTCTTTTGGCGGTGTTTTCTGAAAATAAAATAAAGGACGCAAAACGAAACGGCCGCACCGATTTCAACTGCGAAAAAGATACTCGGCCTGCCGTGATAGAAAAAGAAATCCCAAAATGTCATTTTCGCGAAACCTCCCAAAAGCATACTTGGCGGGTCTCCTATTAACGTTGCCGTTCCCTGCAGGTTACTCGATATGACAATCCCTATCATCATATTAACAGGACTGATTTTAAGTTTTTTCGCCAGTGCCAGTGCTATCGGCGCAACTATCAGAACCGTCGCGACATTTTCAACAAACGCCGAGATAAATCCTGTCAGCATACAAATAAAAAGTATCGCCCACGTTGTGTTTTTGGCCTTGTTGACAATGACCTCGGCGAGCCACGCCGGCATCCTGCTTTCCATAAATATATCGGCAACGGCCAGCGTACCGACAAATATTCCCATCACGTTCCAGTTTATCGCCCAAAAAGCCTGCCTGAGCGTGATTGCTCCGGTAAAAATAACCAGCAGGCTCGCTATAACAGCGATAACGGTTCTTCTGGCGGGCAGAAAAACAAATAACGCATACGCTATAATAAATAGAGATACTGCTATTGTCCGGTGTTCCATAATGGGGATAATTTTAACCTGCCGGAAACTTTACGCAAGCAAATTTGAAATGGTTGTTCAGTTGCTTTTCTTTTTTAATTTCGCCGTTATCGCCGCGAAAAGTATATGTCTCAGCCGGTCAATTGTCAAACTGCCGAGATACTCATCGGTGAAGTCGAACCTGAAATTGCCCCTGAAATTTTTGAGTCTTTTTTCTACCTCGCTCCTGCCGAGCGACGAGATGGAACTTGCAAGCCGTTCAAATGTTCTTTCCGTGTCCATTTATCTTCTGTCCCGAATCAATCTTTATCACTGCTCTTTTTATCGGATTTAATCGCCTGTGGTTTTCTTTCTAAAAAACAAATACAGAAAAAACGCTTATTATCAGAAACAAAACCGGATAATTTTTTTGTCATTTTCCCGAAGGTCTGATAATTTACTGTTATGGAAATCGAAAAACTCAATTACGACCTGCCGCCGGAGTTAATCGCTCAAAAGCCGGCCCAAAACCGCAGCGACAGCAGAATGCTCGTTCTGAACCGCACCGATGGCTCTCTGCGAGACAGCAGTTTCTCCAAAATCTGCGATTTCCTGCAAAAAGGCGACTGCCTTGTCATAAATAATACAAAAGTCATCCCCGCAAGGTTCTTCGCTCAAAAGAAAACCGGTGCTCAAATCGAAGGCCTTTTCCTGACAGTGCAGGATGACAAATGGAAAGTAATGCTGAAAAATTCGGCACGCGTAAAAGAAGGCCAAGTCATATTTCTGCTCGACAGGGATAAAAAACAATACTGCCCCGCCGTCATCGACACTAAGCTCGAGGCCGGTCAATGGCTCATAAAACCAGACTGCAAGGTGCCCGCTGAAAATATTTTAGACAGCATCGGTTTTGCTCCCCTGCCACCTTATATAAAAAGACCACAGGGCGGCTGCGAATATGAACTCGACAATAATCGCTATCAGACCGTTTACGCCCTCAACAACGGCGCCATCGCCGCCCCGACCGCAGGGCTGCACTTTACGCCGGGGCTTCTCGAACAAGTCAAGGCGAAAGGAATATCCGTTGCCCAGATTACACTTCACGTCGGCCAGGGTACTTTCCTTCCCGTAAAAACCGAAACTCTTGAAGAACACGAAATTCACAGCGAAGAATATTTCATCGATGAACAAAACGCAGATATTATTAACAAAGCAATTCAGGCCGGCGGAAGAATTTTCGCCGTCGGCACAACATCCGTCAGAACTCTCGAAACAGTCGCGCAGGGCAGAAAAGTAACGCCGTCAAAAGGACAAACAAATCTGTTCATCACCCCCGGCTTTGAGTTTAAGATTACCGGTTGCTTAATCACGAACTTTCACCTGCCCAAATCCACACTGCTCGCCCTGGTCGGAGCATTCGCCGGATTGGAGACAATTCTTGCCGCCTACAGCCACGCCGTAAAGGAAAAATACCGTTTTTATTCCTATGGCGATTGTATGCTGATACTGTAACGCAAATCGTAACTCTTTTATTCCAAAGATGTTACATCTAAAATAATTATAAATATAATTAAAGTATTTGCCTTTTGAACTAAAAACTTATAGAATTTTGCGTTCAATGATTTTGAAACCCTTCTTTATTATTTTCGATGGAATGAGATTTTAGAAATGGTATTGACTCAGATTCTTAAACCGGTTTGTGTAAAGGTTCCGCTGGGCGGAAAAGACAAGGACTCTGCAATACAGGAGCTTGTCGAACTGCTCGACGCTGGAAAATTGCTTACCAACAAAGACGAAGTGCTCCTGGCGGTAAGGAGCAGAGAAAGTACAAGAAGCACCGGAATCGGCTCCGGCATCGCCATACCTCACGGCAAATGCAAAGGCGTTAAAGAGCTGGTAATGGCGATTGGCATTTCACGTGACGGCATTGATTTTCAGAGCATCGATTCAAAGCCTGTTTACATAGTTGTGCTTTTGGCTTCTCCGATGGACAGGACAGGTCCGCATATCCAGGCCCTTGCCAGAATCAGCAGATTAATGCTGGATGAAGACTTCAAAAACAAACTGCAGAATGCCGCTTCGGCCGATGAACTCTACAATCTGATTAGCGAAAAAGAAGCGGAATAAATAAAAACAAATCTTAAAAGCCCCCGGCCTTACCGGGGGTTCATCGCTGCGCCCCCGATTTATCGGAAGTATGGTTTTCCAGCAAAATACGCAACAATATACTCTTTGCACAAGTCCGATAACCTAAAAAGCTTTTCTAATCCGCAATTAAGCAATCCCCTGAAAATGACGATAGAATAACATACGAAAATTAAGGAACGATATGCAAAAAATACGTAATTTCACAGTGTTACCGTCGTTGCCTGAAGCCTTGATGGGTCTTAGGACTATTGCGCACAATATGTTTTGGTCGTGGAATCCGGAATTTATTGAATTATTCCGACAGATTGACCCTGAAAAATGGGAGCAGTGCGGCCACAATCCTGTAAAGCTTCTCGGTACTGTAAATCAGAACAGACTAAACGACCTTGCAGGAATGCAGGGTTTTGTATATCAGCTCAAGCAGGCCCAGGAAAAGCTGAACCACTATTCGACTTCGCCGGGCTGGTTTGACAGGGTTTGGACTAATAAGCACAAACCTGTCATCGCGTATTTCAGTCTTGAGTTTGGAATTCACGAATCGCTGCCGGTTTATGCCGGCGGTTTGGGTATTCTCGCAGGAGACCATTTAAAGAGCGCATCCGATTTGGGTTTGCCTCTTGTCGGCGTGGGTCTGATGTATCAGAAAGGATATTTCAGGCAGTATCTTAACGCCGACGGCTGGCAGCAGGAACGTTACGAAGATAATGACTTTTACAATATGCCCGCAGAACTCGTCCGCAAGAAAAGCGACCATCCGCTGACAATTAAACTGGCCTTTCCGCAAAGGCAGGTAGCCGTTCAAATCTGGAAAGTTACCGTCGGAAGAGTAAATCTGTTTCTGCTTGATACGAACGTTCCCGCCAATTCCGAACAGGACAGGCTTTTAACTTCTGCCCTGTACGCCGGCAATTCGGAAATGAGAATCCAGCAGGAGATACTTATAGGTATTGGCGGTTTCAAGGCGCTTCTGGCGATGGGACTTGAGCCGTCCGTTTGTCATATGAACGAAGGCCACGCCGCTTTTATGGCACTGGAGAGAATAAGACATCTTTGCAGTACGAGGAATTTAAATTTTGAGCAGGCTCTGGAAGCAACGAAAGCCTGCAATATTTTTACAATTCACACGCCGGTAAAGGCGGGTAACGATGAATTCAGTCCGGAGATGATGAGTAAATATTTCGGCGTTTATTTCCCGAAGCTCGGACTTGACAAAAATGCATTTCTTTCACTTGGCAGGCTTGACCCGTCCAAGGACAGTGAAACCTTTAAGATGCCGGTACTCGCTTTGAAGTTGAGTACATGGCGCAATGGCGTCAGCAAGCTCCACGGCGGCGTTTCACGCGCGATGTGGGCTGAGCTTTGGCCCAAACTGCCGGTCGAAGAAGTTCCAATTCAGTCAATTACCAACGGCATACACGCCAAGAGTTTTATTTCATCGGACCTCAATCAGCTTTATGAAAGATACCTGGGCTTTAACTGGGCCGAGGAAATCGCTGAGGAATCGATTTGGCAGAATGTTGACCAGATTCCGGACGAGGAATTATGGCGCATACATCAGAGATGCAGAGAAAATCTCATTAGTTTTGTACGCAAGCAGATTAAAAAGCAAATGCAGCGGCGAGGTACATATCATACCGAGCTGGGCTGGGCCGAGCAGGTTCTTGACCCTGAGGCTTTGACGATAGGATTTGCAAGAAGGTTTGCGACTTATAAGAGGGGCAATCTTTTATTGAAGGATGCCGAGAGGCTTGTAAATCTTTTGAACAAGACTGACAAGCCCGTTCAGATAATCTTTGCCGGCAAGGCTCATCCTAATGACGAACAGGGCAAAGAGATTATTCGTCAGCTTATCCATTTCGCTACCAGAAATGACGTCAGGAAAAGACTGGTTTTCCTCGAAGATTACAATATGGATATCGCCCGTTATATGGTACAGGGCGTCGATATTTGGCTCAACAATCCGCGAGTCCCTATGGAGGCATCGGGAACAAGCGGAATGAAGGCGGCACTCAATGGTGCGCTAAACGTCAGCACTTTAGACGGCTGGTGGGTGGAAGGATATGCCCTGAATTCCGGATGGGTAATCGGAGCAGGAGAAACCTACGACGATTATGAATATCAGGATAAAGTAGAATCGGAAGCGATATTCAACCTTTTCGAAAATGAAATCGTACCGCTATTCTATACCCATTCATCCGACAACCTGCCGAGGGCGTGGATACACAGGATGAAAAATTCGATAAAATGGATAGTGCCGCGATTCAATACTCACAGAATGGTAGCTGAATACACCAACAGATTCTATAGGCCGGCAGCGGAAAGATGGGAAAGTTTCGCTTCCTCAAATATGGAAAAAGTAAAAACAATGGCTACTCTGAAAAACCGCCTTAAAGAAGAATGGAAAAATATAAAAATAGAAGATGTGGATGTACAGGTTAAAAACGGCAAAACAGCCGTTTCTCTCAACGGCAACGCCTCGCATCTCGAAGTAGGATGCGAACTTGAAATAACCGCAACCATCGGACTGGGCGGACTGAACCCGGACGATTTGGCTGTCCAGATATATCACGGAGCTGTCGATTCGTGGGGAAATATAAACCGCGGCAGCGTTAAACAAATGGCCGGAGCGGCTGAAAAAACCAAACAAAATTCGTGCGGGTTCACCGGAACAATCAAGTGCACCCGCAGCGGAAAATGCGGATTCGCCGTGCGAGTTCTGCCGGGAGCAAAAGACCTTGCCGACCAATACGAGCCGGGAATGATATTGTGGGAATCGACGAACGGAGACAATAACAAAAATTAAAAAATAAAAATGTAAAATTATAATGTCCCGCGATTTAAGCCATCTAATCGCGGGATTTTTTTTGAAAATTTTTAATGAACTCAAAACCTGAATAAATCCGGAAACATACCCCTCATTTCTTAAGTCATCGTAAAATAATGAAATAAAAAAATGGAGGCGGGGGGATTCGAACCCCCGTCCCGAAACGTTTCAAAACAGGCATCTACATGTTTAGTTGGTCATTTGGTTCTCGCTTCACTAAACGCCGATCAACAGGCTTTCAGTTCAGCCAGCCGGTAATTTTTAACTTTGCTCGGACCAGCGGCCTGACAAAGCTGTCCCGCATTTTGACGCCCTTGCGAAACTGGCGGGAACAATCCCGCAGGACGAGCCGCCTAAATTAGGCAGCCATTGCTAATTGGTAGTTGCCAATTAAATTTGTGTCGGATGATTAGCCAGGCCAACCGACATCCTGGACATGCAACCTGCTTCTCTACCCGTCCGGTCGAAGCCTTTCGCCCCCGAAAAAAATGCTCGATTTTTAAAAGAACATTTTTATATTTATATACACGTAATTATTGTACCACAATTAATTATAAAAGTCCAGTAAAACAGTTATAACCGGTCGGAGCGAATCCCTGCAAATAAAATTTCATTGTAAATCGTATTAAAATCCGATACAATACTATAGCAAGGTTTCCCCTGCAGTGTTCGACAGGATCGTAGATATTTGAAGAACCGATATCCATATTTTAGGAAGTCAGAACCTGCCGGCTCGAAAACGCCTGCTCGACAGGACTTTCGGACGCTTGAAGCTGACTTACCACTTTAAAATACTGGGTTCTTTAAATAGCCTTCCATCGGCACAGGTGGAGGTTACCAAGCATTAAAAAGGTCTGCTTTTGCGGGCCTTTTTTTATATTGTTACTCAGATACTAAGATTTAAAGGCGTCTCTAAAAATATCATTTCCATGTCTGTATCGCCACTGTACCGGCTGCATATACAAATTCCTTGCTATTATTAAATATTTCTGATATAATCTGATTAAACCTACAAAAAGTCTGGCTAACAGGTGAATACTGGTTTTAAAAGCACATCAATCTCTGATAGGGACATCGTTCTTGCAAATAAGCCGGCAATGGCAGCGTCTCCTTGTCTTATTGATGGTCTGCATATTTTTCGTGGTTTGTCCTGCATATTGCAGTGATTATTTTGTCGACCCCAATGGAAATGACAGCAACCCCGGCACCATAGATTATCCTTTTGCAACGATTCCTACGGCTGTAACTGCGGCGACGGCAGGCGATACAATTTATCTTCGCGGCGGAACTCATATATATACCACAACCATTTCCATTTCGAAGGACGGCACATCAGGTTCCAGATATTATATGTTTGCCTATCCCGGCGAACGGCCTGTTCTCGATTTCTCGGCAATGGCGGAAAGCGGCAGCAACAGGGGAATTATACTGTCTGGAGATTATTGGCATATCAAAGGCATAGACGTTTACGGTGCCGGCGATAACGGTATGAATATAAGTGGCGGTTCATATAATATTATTGAATTCTGCCGGTTCTATGAAAACCACGACACTGGTTTGCAAATAGGAGGCGGTGCGACATACAACCAAATCATAAACTGCGACTCATATTATAACGCAGATTCCTCGCTGGAAAATGCGGATGGTTTTGCGCCGAAACTGGATATTGGTACAGGCAACTATTTCTATGGCTGCAGGTCATGGCAGAATTTAGATGATGGATACGATGGTTATTTAAGGCCGTCAGATGGCATTTTGACAACTTATGAAAATTGCTGGGCATTTAAAAATGGTTACCTGAAAAACGGCCAAGCCAGCAGCGGAGACGGCAATGGTTTTAAAATGGGCGGCAGCGACGATAAAACACTCAGGCATAATGTTATCTTAATAAATTGTCTTTCTTTTCAGAACGCGGTTAAAGGCTTCGATCAGAACAATAACAAAGGTTCCATGACCCTTTATAATTGTACAGCATTTAATAATGGTTCATATAATTACAACATCCCCTTGGCGCTGGCCAGCGGTTCGACCGCAACGCTTACAAACTGCGTTTACTACTTAGGCTCGAATAGTCTCGGCAGTTTCGTTGTGCAAACTACAAATAGCTGGCAGAGTCCGTTTTCCGTCAGCAGCGGCGATTTTGTCAGCGTTGACCCTTCGGCAGCTTATGGGCCAAGACAGGCTGACGGCAGTTTGCCCGATATTACTTTTATGCACCTTGCGGCGGGAAGCGATTTAATCGACGGAGGAACAGATGTCGGATTGCCATACAACGGCAGTGCACCTGACCTTGGATGTTATGAATACACTGTAAGCAATGTAGATTATCCCCCTGCCTCGCCTGCCGGTTTGTCAGCAACAGGCTATAATGGTTCGGTCGGTCTGAACTGGAACGACAATAGCGAAAGCGATTTGGACGGCTATAATATTTATCGTTCGACAACATCAGGCTCGGGATACAGCAAATTAAACGGCTCACTTTTGAGCAATTCAAATTATACCGACGACAGCGTTATCAATAATACAACTTATTATTATGTTGTTACCGCAGTTGATGTTAATGAACATGAATCAAATTATTCAAGCCAGGTATCGGCAACACCTGCGGATACTGATGCACCTGCAACGCCGACAGGTCTGATTGCAGGAGCAGGCGACCAAATTGTAATACTTGGCTGGAACGATAATACCGAACCAGATTTGGCAGGCTACAATATATATCGTTCGACAACTTCAGGTTCAGGATATATCAAACTCAACAGTTCGCTACTCAGCAGTCCGGATTACAGCGACAGCAGTGTTACAAATACGATTACCTATTATTATGTCGTTACTGCAGTTGATACATCTTCGAATGAATCTGCACATTCAGGCGAAGTTACCGCTATACCAACAATATACGGTGATTTCATAGTTAACGGCATCGTGGAAATAGACGACCTCGCTTACCTGTGCAACTTGTGGCTGGTAAATGACTGTGAAGCGACCACCTTGGCGGACATTGACGATGATTGCACTGTTAACTTCTACGAGTTTTCAGCTTTTGCCAATAACTGGATGATAATTCCACCTGATATTAACGCCCCTGCCCCGCCAACAGGTCTCTCTGCAATGGCCGGCGACGCAACGGTTTCACTAAACTGGAACGACAACAGCGAAAGCGATTTAACAGGATATAATATATATCGTTCTACAACATCAGGCTCGGGATACAGCAAACTCAACAGCTCACTTTTGAGCACTTCTGATTATACAGATAACAGCGTTATAAACGGCACAACATATTACTATGTTGTTACAGCGGTCGATACATCAGCCAATGAGTCAGCATATTCCAGCCAGGTTTCTACAACACCTGCCGCTCCTGTTACGAGTATAACCATACAGGAAAATACTGACGGTTATTGCGGTATCGATGGCACAATTGATACCAACCATAATGGCTATACCGGCACAGGTTTTGCCAATACCACCAATGACACCGGCCAAAGTATTGATTGGAGCATAAATGTTTTAGCTACGGGAACATATACTTTTACCTGGCGATATGCCAACGGATCCACAACTACCAGACCGGGAAATTTGATTATAAACGGTTCTACTGTGGTATCCGGAATAAGTTTCCCTGTCACCAGCGACTGGGACACGTGGACTACGGTATCAACGAATGTAAGTTTAACAACAGGCATAAAAAGCATAAGTCTTGAATCAACCACCAGTGACGGCCTGACAAATATTGATTATGTCGAGATAACCGGCCCGAACCTGACAACGGCAACCTGCCAATAGCTGAGGTTTTGATTTCAGCGGCGGCTGAAGTAAATAATCCAATTAAAACCACATGTCCAATCATCTACTCTTTGCGATAGATTTATTGCCGAATTTGCTGTATATATACAAATCAATACCTGACTGTCGGAGATTAAATATGAGCTCGAATAAATGCCTGTGTTTGCTTTGCGGTTTGTGGATTGTGTTTTCCGGCGGAACTGCCGTCAAAGGCGAGAGTGATAAAGAACTCAAATCCCAATGTCTTGCGACAATGAAAAAAGCCGCTCAATATATGGTTGAGCAGGTCAGTACGAACGGCGGATATGTATGGAACTATCTGCCTGATTTTTCAAGACGCTGGGGAGAGATGGAAGCGTATAAGACAATGATATGGGTTCAGCCGCCGGGGACGCCGACTATGGGCAATCTTTTTCTTGACGCATATCACGCTACGGGAGACGAATATTATTACCAGGCCGCGAAAAAAACAGCAGATGCCCTGATATGGGGACAGCTCGAGTGCGGCGGATGGCACTATATAATCGATTTCGCCGGCAATACGTCGCTGAAAAAATGGCACCAAACAATCGGAAAAAACGGATGGAGACTCGAAGAATTTCAGCATTATTACGGCAACGCGACTTTTGACGACAGCGCCACATCGGAAGCTTCGAGGTTTCTTTTGAGAATGTATATCGAAAAATTCAACCCTGCGTATAAATATCCGCTCGATAAGGCGATTAACTTTGTTATCGAAAGTCAATACCCGATAGGCGGCTGGCCCCAAAGGTATCCGCTGATGTACGAATTCAGCCATCACGGCAGAGAAGATTATTCTTCATATCTCACATTTAACGACAATGTCACCGGCGGAAATATAAATTTCCTGATTCAATGTTATATCGTACTGGGGCAAAGGAGATGCCTGGAGCCGGCTGTCAGGGGAATGAATTTTTATCTTGTATCGCAACAGGCCAAACCGCAGGCGGGATGGGCTCAGCAATACACAATGGATTTGAAACCGGCCGGCGCGCGAACGTATGAACCGAAGGCTCTTTCGACAAAAGATACCGTTGATAACATTAATCAGCTCATAACTTTTTATCGAATGACGGGAGACGGCAAATTCCTTGACCATATACCCGATGCGCTCGACTGGCTGGATAAATGCAAACTTGACAAATCGCAAACCGCAGACGGCAGATATTTATATCCGAGATTTCTCGAAATTGGCACAAACAAGCCGATTTATGTGCATCGAAAAGGTTCGAACGCTGCATACGGTTATTATTATACTGACTATAACGATGATAAATTACTTGCGCATTCGGCAGGAAAAATTTATATCGATGTAAACCGGATTCGCAAAGAGTTCGAACAGGTTAAAAAAATGAGCGTTGAGGAAGCGACAAAAAATTCACCTGTTTTGAATGAGCAATTCACACAGGATGGCAGTCCGCAAAAATATTATTCTTTAACAGGCTCAATGGATGATTTATTCGAAGCCAATGTTGATTATAAACGGCCTAATATGGAGCAGGTCAAATATGTTATTAAAGAACTGGATGATAAAGGCAGATGGCTGAGCAGGCACAGCGTTAAAAGCAATCCATATATCGGAGACAGCACTAAAACCGAAGCGACAGATGAACACGCGTCAACGCGGGTGGGTGACAAAACAGATACTTCGCCATACAAGGATGAAAGCGGACAGGACTATATATCAACCGAAACGTTTATAAACAATATGAAGATACTTTTAGATTATATTAAATAACAATATGTGTTTTTCTAAAGGCAGCGGGCGAAATGCCTTTGTACTTTTTGAACACCCTGATAAGATGACTGACAGAATCAAAGGTGGATGCGGCAGTAATCTGGTCAACTGACATATCTGTTTCCAAAAGAAGAGAAGCGATGCGTTCAACTCTCAAACGTGCGACCTCTTTCATAATGGAACGGCCAAGAATTGACTGGAATTTCGCCTCCAGGCTTCGTCTTGAACAGGAGGCCGCATCGACGATATCTGCAACCTGAATACGTGAGTTAAAACTTCTTCGTATGAAACTTAAAGCGCCTGCGACATCGATATCATTTATGGCCATTATATCGGATGACTGCCTTGTAACAACGTGGGTAGCGGGGGCAAGAATTTCCTGGCCTGCCATTGTTTTCTTTCCGAGAATAATATCATTCAATAATTTAGCGGCCTGGAAACCCGCCGATTCGAGGTTTATCGCAACGCTTGAAAGCGGCAGTTTCGAAACATTGCATAGTACATCATCATTAAACGCCCCTACTACGGCAACTTCTTCCGGAATGCGAATGCCCGCTTCTCCGGCGGCCTCGATAAGGTCATAACCAATAGTATCGTCGCAGGCCATTAGTCCAACAGGCTTTGGCAGAGAATGGAGCCATTTAATTGGTCCTTCAAGGCCTTTCATCCATGTCCGTCCGGACTGCCAGTCGTATTTATCGTGTTTTGTGATATTCGGATTGTAAACGCTGATTTTGTAGCCGGCATCGTGAATCTTTTGACTGAATCCATGTCTTCTGCGAACCGACCAGAAATAATTGCTTGGGCTGTAATAGGCAAAGTGCCTGAATCCGCGTTCGAGAAAATGTTCGGCGGCAAGCTTGCCTGCATTAACGGAATCCGCAGTTAGATAAGGCAGAACTTTGGGGATTTCGAGACAATCCATAGAAATGCAGGGAAGGTTCATAGTGCCGACCTTCGACATAAGCTTTTTGGAATGAAGAGCGACAAACATTCCATCTATTCCATTTTTTTTCAGTAAAGGAAGGATACGCTCCGGAATACCTGCGGCGATGCGAAGATGCCAATTGGTATTAACCATAGCGTAACGATGAACACCTTTCAGGATTCGTTGTAAATTGAGACTTATGCTTGGCACAACGAAAGCAATTCTGATATTACGTTTTTGTTTTTGGCGTAACGGCATTTCAAAATAATAACCAAATATCGAATAAATATCAATAGGCCAAAAACAATGTTGCGCAATTGTGCTACTTTTCTGCGCAAAACGCACTATTATTTACATGTTATTGTGCTAAAATTATAGCTTAATGCGTCAAAATACCGGTACAAGAAGAGAACGGCTAAATAAAATGGCTAATTTCAAAAAGGAAGGAGTGGCTATTATGCGTAAATTTTATAAAAATTTATATATTTATTCAATTTTTTCACTCACGATAATCGGATTTATAGCAAATTCCAAAGCAACGGCTGATATTATGGTAATAACGAACTTTTCACCAACGCCAAATGGAATTGAGGTCTGCGCGGATACAAAACTTTGGATAACATTTACTTCAACTCCAATAGTATCAGACAGCGGATTCCTGCAAATTTTCAAAGCATCTGATGATTCGGTGGTTTATCAACTAAACTTGCAGACGCTTGCAGACCCGCCGGTTTTGACAGCCTGGCCTTATCAGATTAATTTGAACGGATTAACATTAAACTACATCCCATTTGCCGTAAGCGGAAATGTTCTGGAGATTCATCCTTCCACACGCCTGGATTATAATACAACTTACTATGTCAAAATGTCGGCTGCGTTCTGTACGGATTCCAGCGGCAACTATTCACCTGCGATAAACAACAATGCGGCGTGGCGATTTACAACTAAGGCTTCAGCGCCTGCGGCGGACCATGACTACCTGGTAGCGGCCGATGGGAGCGGTGATTTCTGCACAATTCAGGGAGCATCAGACGCCGTAGTTGACAACGACACAACCAGAACAATTATAAAAATAAAAAATGGCGATTACAGGGAACTCATACATACAACAACTGCTAAAACTAATATGACCTGGCTCGGAGAAAACCGTGATGCTACCGTAATCTGCGGATACAATCGTGATGCATTCAACTCGGGTACCGATTACAGAATGATGGTCAAGATTGAAGGTAATGGGCTTAGGGCGTATAATGTAAATTTCTATAATACGGCCGGCGGATATAATCAGGGCCAGGCTGAAACAATCAGGAATAAATACGGCCTGCAGTGTCTTATGGATAATTGTAAATTTTTGAGCTACCAGGATACACTCCTGCTGGACAACCAGACATATTTCAGGAATTGTTATATTGAAGGTGCTACGGATTATATCTGGGGAACGGGAGTAGCTTATTTTGACAATTGCGAACTCCGTTTAATAGCCGATGAAAGTTCATATATAACACAGCCAAGAACACCGAGTACCAATAACGGCTTTTTCTTTGTGGACTGCAACCTTACTGCACCGGCAGGAGTAGATAACTGTTATTTCGGCCGATTGTTCAGCGGATACGATTATGCACAGGTTGCGTATATTGATTGTATTATGCCGAGTGGTCTAATCAGACCGATAGGATGGAACACAAACACTCAAAGTCTTATGGACTATTTGAGACTATGGGAATACAAGTCAAGAGAACCTAACGGCACACTTATCGATGTAAGCAGCAGACTTAATCCGGGCTCGTCACAGCTTGACGATGCCAATGCAGCTTACTGGAGAAATGTCGAAAACGTGTTCAGCGTTAATCCGTGGAATCCAAAACTTGCCAATCAGCCAACTGAGTCCTGGAATCCATATCCGGCAAACGGCGCAACAGGCGTAGATAAAGCCGGCGTAACGCTAACCTGGGCGGCAGGTGCTGAAGCTGCATCTCATATCGTTTATTTCGGAACAGACAATCCGCCGTCATCGATTGGAGAACAAACCGGCCAATCGCTGGCAACAGGAGTCATGGAAAACAATACAACTTACTACTGGCGTATAGATGAGAAAAATTCAGCCGGAACAACGACAGGAACATTGTGGAGTTTTACATCCTCTGACGAATACGATTCGGTTCCTCCAAGTCCGTCGCCGATGACATGGTCGGTAAGCCCTTATCCGGTAAGCATCAGCGTTATTGCGATGACCGCAACGACCGCAACAGATAACTCGGGCGTTGAGTATTATTTTGCCAACGTAACAGACCCGAATCACGATTCAGGCTGGCAGGACAGCCCTACATATATCGATAACAGCCTGGTTAACAACACGACCTATACTTATAAGGTCAAGGCACGTGACAAGAGCATAAATCAAAATGTCACGGCAGATTCCAACGAAGAATCGGCCACTACGATGAGATATTCCTGTGACAATGCACCCGATAGTGACCTGAATGAGGATTGTCAGGTTAATTTTGGAGATCTCATAGTTATGGCGGATGGCTGGGGTGAGCCAAACGAAGCAGGAAACTTACTGACCAACGGCGGTTTCGATACAGTGCTGACACCATGGCTGCTTGTCAATGCACCAGGCGCATCAGGCGTACTAAGTGTGTTCTATGACGGCTCGAAAGGCGAACCTGCAGGTTCAGCTTACCTTTGGGCAAATACTACAGCCGTGAAGGTTGCTAACCACCGCTTTTACCAAATATTCCCGGTAACTATCGGCAAAAAGTACAGATTTTCGGGCCGATGGAGCGGTAATCTGAATGACCCAAATTCCACTACGCGGCAGAACTGGGTGGAAGTATTGATAGCATTCAGCCTAACCAGTCCTACACCATCAACATGGGGCAGCCCGATCGGTTGTTATATGAAAAAATTCATTGCTATAGGCAGCACAAGCAATTTGAACTTTTCTCCCACTTCCAATGGTATATGGGATTGGGAAGATATAACAGAATCACCGAACATCAGCCCTTATGCACCTCCGGCCAATGATGAGTTTACCGCTACCGCACCTTATATGGTTGTGGCTTTTAACCTGAACGGTGCAAAAAGCGGCGGGTTAATAAAATCATGGCTGGATAATATAAGCGTCAACGAGAAAACATGCTCCGATTTAGATGTCACCGGCGACTGCCAGCTGAACTGGCAGGATATTGGAGAACTCGCAGACAAGTGGCTGACCTGCTATAGAACGCCTGAGGCCGAATGTTGGCAGTAAATAGTAAAGTATAATGTGCAATACACCGCATCTTAGCTTGAACCGGCGATGCATAAAACATCGCCGGTTTTTTTATTGAGCAATTTTCACGGTAAATTCATAATCGCCGGATGGGACTTCATACAAAATATAACCCCCCTGCTTTTTAAGAAATTCGGCACCATCAGTGATAACATCTTTTTTATCTTCAGCAGGAATGTAAACAATGGCTGATGTATTTGCCGGAATTGATATTTTCAGCCTAAACAAACCATTTTTTATTTTCCAATCTGAAACAATTTTACCATAGATGGAATCATAAGAAGTTTTTGCCCAGGAAAGTTTTCCGCCGGGTTGAGGATTGATAATTATTTTTTTAAAGCCGGGGCCGTCTGATTTTATCCCGCCGATATTTTCAAACATCCATTGGCCGATACTGCCAAAGGCATAATGTGAAAAAGAATTCATCCTCGCGACCTGAAAACCCTTGTCAGGTGTCCAGCCGTCCCAGCGTTCCCAGATACTTGTCGCACCATTTTTAATCGAAAAGCCCCACGATGGATAAGTATCGTTGTGAAAAAGTTTATAAGCGATATCATTTCGGCCGATTTGGGCAAGAGCAAGCATTAAATCCTTTGTACCGACAAATCCGGTAGATAAATGCCAATCGCGGGCTTTAATACGTTCGACAAGATGTTCTGCCGCTTTTGAACGAACTGGTTCATCGAGCAAATCAAATGAAATCGCAATCGCATAAGCAGTCTGAGTATCACTTTCAATTTTGCCATTTGAGTCAACATACGCTTTATTAAAAGAAGCTTTAATCTTTTCAAACAACGCCTCAAATTCTTTCGCATCGCCGGTCTTGCCGAGAGCTTTCGCGGCCTGCGCAGTTAATTTCGTACTGTGCGCGAAATACGCGGTATAAATAACATCCTTTGAGGTTTCGGCATTAAGATTGAGATGGTCGCCATAGCAGAAATATTTTTTCGGCGGAAGCATCTCTTCCGTACTGCGGTTTTTACAAAATTCTACAAACTTTTTCATCGACGGGTAAGCCTGCTTCAGCAGTTTTTTATCGTCATAGACGGAATATATCGTCCATGGGCATATAACACCCGCATCGGCCCAGGCGGGGCCGGCGTCCGAAGATGCCAATTTAAAGGGAGCGACTTTTGGAAACTGGCCGTCCTTTCGCTGAGAGTCCCGCAAATCAGTGAGCCATTTTTCGTAAAAGGCCTGGACATCGGAATTCATACAGGCAGTATAAACATAAACCTGCGCATCTCCCGTCCAGCCCATTCTTTCGTTGCGCTGGGGACAATCGGTTGGAACATCGAAAAAGTTGGCACGCTGGGTCTGGCAGATATTTCGATAAAGCTGATTTGCGTTCTTATCGCTGCATTCGAACGAACCGGCGACAGGAGTCGCGGAAGTCAATTCAATGCCGATAACTGTGTCAAGGTCTGGTTTGCCGGGAAAACCTGTAATTTCGACATACTGAAAACCATGATAAGTAAACTGCGGCTGGAAAATTTCAGTGCCTTTCCCTCTGCAGATATAAATATCCGTAACGCGGGCATTGCGAAGATTCTCCGTATAGGCCGTACCATCAGGATTCAGGCGTTCGGAAAAACGTAATGTAATTGTATCACCGGCGACAGCGTTTGTTACTTTCAATCTAACGACACCGGCAAAATTCGTACCCATATCGTAAACATAAACACCCTTGCGCGGCTGATTAACAGAGAGCGGTTTAATCTCCTGAAACTTTTGGACTGTTACGCCGGGATATGATTGAACTATCGCAGAAACTGATTTTGTTACATCAACCTTTTGCCAATTGTCAGAATTAAAACTCGGCTCAACCCAGCCGGGCATTTCCTTTCGCCCGTCATAAGTCTGCCCTTCCAAAATATCGGCCAATCGAATAGGACCTGTCGAAGCTTTCCACTCCGAACCAGTTGCAAAAGTTTGAGTAGTACCATCGGTATATTCAACGCATAATTGAGCCAGTAGTCTCGGATTTTTTCCGTAATGATTTCTGGCATTGCTCCAGCCAAGATAGCCCGCATACCAGCCGTCGGCAAGAATGGCTCCAACGGCATTATCGCCCTGCCGCAGCATTTGAGTAACATCATAAGTGTTGTAGTAAACACGTGTTACGTAATCAGTCCAGCCGGGAGTAAAAAAGTCCTGTCCCACCTGTTCGCCATTGAGATATATCTGATACAGGCCAATCGCCGATGCGTAAACTGTGGCACGTTTTATAGGTTTTGTTATCTTAAAATCATTACGCAAATATGCAGGCGGCGGAAGAATCCACTGTTTTTTGTCAAATTTTCCCCAGGGAGCCGAACCATAAGGAATTAAACTCGTCCTGTCTGTTGTCCATGTCGAATCAATTGGAACAATAATGGCGGGTTTGCTCTGGAATTCGAAAATAACTTTGCCGATGACGCAGAACTGTTTCACACTTTCGGCTTCGATTGTTATTACGTTGTCTCCATCAATAAGTTTCCCAAGAATATTAAGGGAATGGGCGGATTTAAAATCTTCGATTTGTGATATTTTCTGATTGTTGACCCAAACAACTGCCCTGCCGTCAATGGCAAGGCGAATTTTAGCGACTTTGAATTGTGAAAGCTCATCAACCTTTATAATCTTTTTCAGGAAATATTTCTGGATTCCCGCTTTCGCGGGAATGGCATTACAAACCCAATTGCAGTCATTAAAAGTTTCGGGCTGACTGTCGTTATCCTGCTGGTAGATATTTTCAGGACGGTTATCAAAGCCTATCCATTGAGCTTTCCAATCGTTCTTATGCAATAACCCCATCAACCAGAAAGCAGGCGGCGACCAGGCAGATACATTTCCATTTGCGTCCCAAACCCTTAATTTCCAAAAGTACTGCATCTGCGATTTCAAAGACTTTCCTCTATATTCAATGCAGGCTGTTTCACTGCTTTCGGTTTTTCCTGAGTTCCAAAGGTCGGCTTCGTTCGCATCCAGTTTTTGACGGCTCGAAGCAGCGAATATCTGCCAGGCAGTTTGTTTCTGGCCACGATGAGAGGACGTAACAATCCAGCTTAAACAAGGGTTTGGCCGGTCAATTCCCAAAGGATTTGTTTTGTATTCACAGCGAAGGTACCCGGCATTTAACCGGCAATTTTGCGCCGACAGACAGGATGAACAGATTAAAAAAATTAAGATTTGATAAATAATTTTCGATTTCATAAATCTTCTTTCTCTAAACGCCTGATTCGATTTTACGCATCATTATAACCCTGTCAAGAAAAAGAGTTTAGGAACATTTTTTGCACTAAATGGACTTTATTGCTGCGCGATATTGTCTTGAAATTTGTGGCAATTTTGCGGATAATACTGTATTGTCTATAATCAAGGAAGTATGTGCATGAACAAGAAATCATTATCAAGCCGGAATGTTTGTTTTATCATTTTGCTTGCCATGCTCATATTTGCCTGTGCGCCGGACACAAAAGCAACCGATATGACCATAAGCAGTTTCATCCCCGCGAATAATTCGATTGAAATATGCGCAGATACGAAACTCTGGATAACCTTTACAACTGTTCCTGCCGTTGCAACCAGCGGCAATCTCCAGATATGTAAAGTGTCAGACGATTCCGTTGTTTATCAGCTTGACCTGCAGACGTTGCCCTATGATATTCATGGCTGGATTGCAACAGGCTGGCCTTACCAGATAAACTTGAATGGGTTAACATTAAACTACGTTCCTTTTGCCGTGAGCGGTAATACATTGGAGATTTATCCATCAACGCGATTAGAATACAACACCTCCTATTATGTAAAAATTACCGCCGGTTTCTGCACCGATTCCGGCAGCAATACTTCGCCGGCGATAACCGACAATACAACGTGGAGATTTACGACCAAAGCGTCAACACCAGCGGCTGACCGCAATTACATAGTAGCTCTTGATGGAACCGGGGATTTTTGTACTCTGCAGGGTGCTACGGATGCTGCGGCTGATAACGACCCATGCCGAACAGTTATAGGAATAAAAAACGGCACCTATAGAGAAATAGTTCATATACCGGCCAGCAAGACAAATATAACCTGGATCGGAGAAAATAAAGATGCGACGATTGTGGCTGGATATAACCGCGAATTATTTAATCCCGGCAGTGATTACCGAATGATGGTTAAGGCTTTCGGCAGTGGATTCAGAATGTATAATTTAACGCTTCAGAATACGGCACCTGATAATTCGGGTCAGGCTGAAACAATAACACCAGCAGCGCTGAAGTGCGTCGCCAATAACTGCAAGTTCCTGAGCTATCAGGATACACTGCTTATCAAAGCAGGAGGACAGGTATATTTCAAGGATTGTTTTATCCAGGGCGATACGGACTTTATCTGGGGATACGGTACGGCTTATTTTGACAAATGTCAGATGAATGAAGTAACTTCAAACGCATATATAATGCAGCCAAGAACACCGGATGGCGTTAACGGCTTTTTCCTTGTGGATTGCAATTTGACTGTACCAAGAGGGGTTAGGAATTGCTATTTTGGACGATTGTTCGATGGCCACGGCTACGCTCAAGTCGTAATGCTGAATTGCGCTTACCCAGGCTCAATTTTTTACCCGGTAGGGTGGTATCAAAATACATTGACTGACCTTACTAACCTGAGACTATGGGAGTATAAGTCAGTAGATATATACACCGGCGAACCGGCGAACATAGCATCCAGACTTACGCCCGGTACAAGACAACTTACTGATGCCGAGGCGATAACGTGGAGAGATGTGAATAATGTTTTTTCTGCAAATCCATGGAATCCCAAATCGCTTGAGCCTCCTACGGCTTCCTGGCTGCCTGTGCCGGCAGACGGAGCAGCCGATATTAATTCGGCAGGTATATCGCTTACATGGACAACCGGCGCAACAGCCGTATCTCATAGAGTATATTTCGGAACAACTAACCCGCCGGAATTTGTTACGGAACAGACGGGTACATCTATGGCGACAGGAGCAATGTCTCTGGACACGACTTATTACTGGCGGGTCGATGAGAAAAACACGGCCGGCGTTACAACAGGAGCCGTCTGGAGCTTTACAACACAAAAATACGTCTGTAACGGCCCGATGCCTTTTGACCTGAATGGCGATTGCCAGGTAAATTTATTCGATTATATTATTATGGCAAATGCATGGGCAGGCGACTGGCTCGATATGCAGCAATTGGCGGAAAACTGGCTTATGTGCAATCGAAATCCTTCAGGCCAGTGCTGGCAATGAGAAAAAATACGGTTGCAAACCGGTATTTGATTTATTAATTTGTTTATGTAAAAAATCTGACATTTGACCCGCCTGCGGCAGGCAAGTTTGAAAGGATTCAAAAATGACGCGAATTACACTTTTCCTGAGCATCATTGTACTTTTTACAAATAACATCTTTGGAGATGTCGAATATAAAAAATCCTCGTTTATCGTAAGCTCGCCGTATTTAAAACAACCCCTCTTAATAGGCAATGAAAAGTTTCCAATATGCTTAGAGACTAAACAGGGGAAATTCTATCTGAAAGATATGCCGGTAACTATGTTCAGCTCGGCGGACGGTTTCACCGCAGACTGGTCATTTGAGGGCGGGAAAAAAATAACAGTTAATTTCGCGAAAGAATATGATTCGTATCGAATAGACCTGAAAGCGGCTGGTTTTAAGGATATCGTTCAATGGGGCTTTTCAATCGATGCCGCCGGCGATGAATATTTTACCGGTCTTATGGAGCGCGTTGTTGACGGCGCCCAGAAGCTTTCGTGGGAACCGGGGATAAAAGAAGCTATGAACCTTCGGGGACAGTATATCACAATGATAGTCAAGCCGACCGTTTCACTATATTGTCCATTCTATATATCGTCACGAAACTACAGCCTGTTTGTCGAAGGAACATGGCCGGGCACTTATGATTTCTGCAAATCAGAGCCTGGTCTTGTACTAATCAGCTTCGAGGGACCAAATATATCGATGATTCTTAACACGGCTGATAATCCCGCTGAACTGGTAAAGGCACATTCACTTTATGTGGGGCCGACAATACTTCCGCCAAAATGGATATTCAGGCCCTGGCGGTGGAGAGATAATCATACCAACAGGGAAACCTATTATGACGGCACTAAAGTTACCGCTCCTTATAACAGCGAAGTGGTTGAAGATATACTGATGATGAAGGCATTTGATATTCCGATGAGCATATACTGGGTCGACAGGCCCTGGGCTATCGGGCCGGATGGATACAGCGATTTTGAATGGGACCCGAACCGGCTCCCGAACGCACCGGAAATGATTAAGTGGCTGGACAGCAAAAACATCAACTTCGTATTGTGGATTGGGCCGTGGGTTATGGGAGATATGGCAAAAGAGGCTGTTGAAAAAGGTTTTGATGCTAAAGGACAACTTAGCGAGCCTCGCGATAAACTGGTTCGCGTGCTTATCGATTTTACAAATCCCGCGGCAGTAAAATGGTGGCAGGAGAAAGGCATCGCGAAAGTTCTTAACCAGGGCGTAAAGGGATTCAAACTTGACCGAGCCGAACAACTCGTGCCGAACGATTATGAAAATAAGGGTTTTGACGGCAGGACATCGAGAGAATACCACAATGATTATCCGGTTATGTACACAAAGGCCACCCACGACATCTGCAAGGAGATATGTGGAAACGACTTCGTAGCAATGCCGCGAGCCGGTTATACCAACAGCAGCCGATATGCCGTGTTCTGGGGCGGCGACATCGGGGCCGGCACCAAAGACAAAAAAACCGTACCGGAAGCGCTTCGAGCCGCAATTATAGCTTTGCAGAAATCCGCTATAATCGGATTCCCTATATGGGGGTCGGATACGGGCGGATATACCAAAATCAGCGACCATGAAGTGACGGCAAGATGGCTGGGGTTCAGTTGTTTTTGTCCAATAATGGAAGTGGGACCGATGGAAGACAAAGGGCTGTGGGATCTTATAGAGGAGCCGCACTACGATAAACAACTTATCGCGATATGGAGACTCTATTCGAAAATTCATGAAGAACTTGCTGATTATTCATTCAGGCTCGCGAAAGCAGCGGCCCGAAAAGGTATGCCAATGGCAAGGCCGCTTTTCCTGGCTTATCCCGACCAGCCGCAGGCATGGAACGACTGGCAGACATATATGTACGGGCCGGATATTCTTGTCTCGGCTATCTGGGAAAAGGGGAAAACGCAGCATACGTTATATCTGCCCGCAGGCGAAAAATGGGTCGATGCGTGGGATAAGAATAAAATCTATACCGGCGGTCAAAGTATTACTGTAGATGCCCCGCTTTATAAGATGCCGATCTTTATACGCCAGGGTTCCGCAATTAATATGGGCGACCTTAATGCTCTTTATAAAGAGTCACTTAAGATTGCCGCAAAAAAACCTAACCTTAAGAAACTGCAAAAAGCTGAGTTTTCTAAAAAGAAAAAATAGCGGAGACAATTAAACCTTTTTCAGCAAACAAATATTGCCGAATTTAAGTATATATAATGAGATAAGTTATATATAAGGGGGCAAATATGAAAACGGTTCGGTCATTGGCTGTTTTATCGCTTGCCGCGGTATTCGTATGTATCATTTTATTCACAGCCTGCAAAGACACCGGGCAAACCGCCCCAAAACCGACTTCCAGCAAGGAGAAAACAATGTATAAAAAACTTACTCCGCCAGAAGAAAGGGTAATTGTCCATAAAGGCACCGAAATGCCGTTTACCGGCAAATATAACGACTTCTTTGAAAAAGGCCTATACACCTGCAAAAGATGCGGGTTTCCATTATTCGAATCCAATTCGAAATTCAAATCCGAATGCGGCTGGCCGAGCTTCGACGACCAAATACCCGGTGCGGTAATATCGCAGCGGGACGCTGACGGCGCACGAACGGAAAATTTATGTGCAAGCTGCGGAGCGCATCTCGGACACGTTTTTAAAGGTGAAGGCTATACAGAAAAAAATATACGGTTCTGCATCAATTCAATCTCGATGAATTTCGTACCAAACGGTCAGAGAGCAATCTTCGCCGGCGGCTGTTTCTGGGGAGTGGAATATCATTTCAAAAACGCACCGGGCGTTATATCCGTCACGTCAGGTTACACAGGCGGCCATACTGAAAAATCAACTTACGAACAGGTCTGCAGCGGCAAAACAGGGCACGCTGAAGCTGTTGAAATTGTTTATGATGCAAATAAAACCAACTTCGAAAATTTAGCGAAACTATTTTTTGAGATACATGATTTTACTCAGTTAAACCGGCAGGGACCTGATGTCGGAGAACAATACCGAAGCGGAATTTATTATTTCAATGATGAACAAAAGAAAACCGCTGAGAAATTAGTTCAGATACTAAAAGAAAAAGGATATGACGTAAAAACTGAGATTGCCCCGGCAGGTACATTTTGGCCTGCCGAGCAATACCATCAGGATTATTATGAAAAAACCGGCAAAACGCCCTACTGCCATATATACAAAAAAATCTTTTAATTCTTTACGTGCAAGAATCACAAAATTTTTATTTTATTTTTTGTTTTTCAAGTTTCCATTTCCACGCGGTTGACCAATCAAGTTTGTAGATTTCCACAGGTCCATACTGCTCATTGTAAAATTCATGCACCTTAGTACCAAAATATTTGCATAAATTATCGGTAACAAGATATGAACGAAAGGCCGGCATTTTGTTCGGCAACTTATGAAGTCCTAAAGACGGACCGTTAACCCAGGATGTTCTGATAGCATAATCGAACGATTGCGAGTAAGCCCACTGGAACGCATCCTTAAGCTTCACTTCATCATATGTCTGTAGATATGGACCGTATATATACCTGTCATGGCCGACCCAGAAAACAGGTTCTGCATGTACCAGAGATTTAGGTCCGACAACTTTGACCACTTCATCAACAACATAATTAAAATCGGCATTTCGCTGAAAATACAGCATAAGTATAATCGGAACCAGCGAAGAAAAAATGTATATTGATATCACAGCAGGATTAAATATGTAACGTATCCATCCAATATTTAAAATGTCAATTTTATTCATACGAAAAACAAACCTGACTATCAGAATGCTGAAAAAAGGCAGCACCGCAACAAGGTAACATGCCATAGCATCGACACTCATTGGCAGCAGGCTTAATGGATAAATAATAACGATAGTCGCTGCAAGTTTGTCCTCATCAGTGGATTTCCACCAAGCCGACAGCCATGCTGCAAATACAACTAAAGCAACAGGAATTCCAACCGGCAATCTAAGAAAACTCTTCCATCGTACCATCTCTCTTGCTAACATAGAACCGTATATAGCCCCACCATGCATCTGCCCAAAAAAACTTACGCTTGGCTGACTGGAAGCCCAAAAAGCATAAATTGCATAAGGCAGAAAAAACAAAATAAAACCTGCCAATGCCCATAATATAAGTTTAAATAAATGCGGTTTTTCCTTCCAAATTATCCAGCTAATACTGATAGCGGCTACGATGAGTAAACCATTCGGGTGTGACAGAGAAGCAAGAGCAGCGAATATCCCAACAAAAAAAGCTGTCCATGCCCGCTGCTGACGAAAATATGAAATAAGCAGCCATAAGAAAACTAAAGCAAAAGCGACATAATATATCTCGGGGCGGCAGCGGCGAGAAGTTACCCAGAACCAGGGGTTTATAATTGTAGCCAGGCACACAAAAAAACTTTGTTTGTCTCCAAAAAAATACTCCACAACGTGATACAACGCAATTACAGCTAAAACCCCAAATAACAGTGACGGCAATCGTGAAATAACAATGCTATAGCCTGTAATTTTAAATACTCCTGCACAAATGATGGGTAATACAACCCGAGGCTGCACAAAATAGACTTCCATCCCTCCGAAGTTGTGTATAAATGGTTGCCGTAATACACCTTTTTGGGCTAATTCGTAACCAATTGAAGCATCCCATGCCTCATCTATGTAAATTCGCGGCACAGAGTTGAGATAAAATATGCCCAGGAAAAATTGAATAAAGCATAGTGAGAAAATATGTAAGAAACGAACCCTTCCAGCAGTCAGCCTGTTTGAATAAGATGTAGCCAATTAAAACATCCTCTATTATTTAAAACAAAGTAATCCTTATTGCGTCTCTTTTAGAAACCAGCCAAACAACTTTGGTATTTTATCATATCTGGATAGAATTAGAAAGCTTTTTTCGATGGAAAGGCATAAGCCATAAAATGCCTTACTGTCACCTTTATAAGAAAATATTTTAATCCTTAACCGCATTCCAATTATGCACATAAAGATTTGAAAGTTTTTATTGACTGCTCGGCGGCGGTTTGAGAATCCGGCCATGGCAATGCCTCTGCAGAAAGATAGCCTTTGTAGCCAATATATTTGAGAGCATCGACAGCAGATTTTAAATCAATGTGCCCCGTTCCTGCCGGTTTGCGGTCGCTGTCAACAAAATCGACATAACCGATATATCCGGCGGCCTGTTTTATGCTCTCGGCAATATTCTTTTCCGCAATATCCATATGAAAAAGGTCTGCGAGTAGTTTTATATTATCGGCGCCTGCTTTTTTGATAATTTCAATGCCTTCCGCAAGCGTATTTATCACATCGGTGCTTAAATGGCTTAACGGTTCAAAAAGAAGCTCCACATTCCTCTGTGCAGCATATCGGCCTAATTCATTAAGACTATCAGCAAGCTCAGCCAAAATATCCCCCCTGCTATTATTGCCGATATGACCCTGCATCGAGCCTATTTTTGCAGGGGCGTTAAAAGGTGCGCCGAAATCAATCATTCTTTTGATAAAATCAATCGCCTTTGCACGGACAGCTTTGTCCGGACTTGTCAATGTAAGATTATGCAGTGCTTTACCGGCACCTGTCGGAACGGCAGAGAGAACCAGATTGTTATCGTCGAGAAGACGTTGTAAATATTTTCCGTCAACCTCATCCGCATTCGTTACACAAAGTTCAATGCCGTCAAAACCGATTTGTTTTGCCTTAGGGATATATATTGAAAGGTCGCCCTGAAAAATGTGTGCTCCCTTTGAGGATTTGACCGTAGAAATTGTTACGCTCGATTTCACAGATTGCCCTGTAGCCGGAATTTAGATTTTATTGGGAATTAACGAACGGACTGAGTTCTCTAAGGCGGTTGACAATTGCCGGCATTTTTTCAATCACAAAATCCACTTCTTCCTCGGTATTGTAGATGCTGAGGCTGAATCTAATCGAGCCGTGAGCGGCGGTAAACGGAACACCCATCGCACGCATAACGTGGCTCGGCTCAAGCGCACCAGAAGTGCAGGCAGAACCGCTGCTGGCACAGATTCCGAACTGGTTGAGCAAAAGCAAAATCGCTTCGCCTTCGATAAACTCGAAACTTATATTGGTAGTATTCGGCAGACGATTAATTTTATCGCCGTTGAGCATAGCACCTGTGCAGCTCTTTAAAAGAGCGTTTTCGAGCTTGTCGCGAAGTTTTTTAACTTTCGTATTCTCCTGCTTTATAGATTTTGCGGCAAGTTCGGCAGCTTTGCCCAGGGCAACAATACCTGCGACATTTTCAGTACCCGCTCTTCTGCTCTTTTCCTGATGGCCCCCGATCATAAAAGGCGAAATCCTTGTGCCCTTCCTGACATAAAGAACACCGACGCCCTTGGGAGCGTGGAGCTTATGGCCGCTGAGACTAAGCAAATCGATATTGCTCTTACTAAGATTCAATGGAATCTTGCCGATGGCCTGAACAGCATCGGTATGAAAAACAACGTCTTTCGATTTGACAATCCCAGCGATTTTATCTATTGGAAAAATCACGCCGGTTTCGTTATTTGCATACATTATCGTAACAATCGCGGTATCGTCATTGACCTCGGCTTTAAGCTCGTCGAGATTTATTTGCCCTTCCTTATCAACGCCGAGTTCAACCACCTTATAGCCCTGCGACTGTATCTCCCGGCAGGTCGCAAGAACGGCAGGATGCTCGACGCGGGTTGTAATAATCTTCCTCTTTTCCGGCAGAGCGGCAAGAACGCCTTTTATCGCAGCGTTGTCGCTTTCTGTGCCGCAGCTTGTGAAAATAATTTCCGAAACGTCGCAGCCAAGAAGATTTGCGATTGTTTCTCTGCTTTGGGCGATATATTTTTCTACCTGACCGCCAAAGGTGTGCATACTCGATGGATTGCCGTAGAGGTCTGTCAAAAAAGGTTTCATTGCTTCAAAAACTTCCGGGGCGACCTTAGTCGTAGCATTGTTATCAAAATATATTACTTTCGACATTTGTGTTTCCTTACACTATTTGTTCTTCTACAATAATATCTTCGCTGACAAATTCACGAAGTCTTGCTTCAACAACGTCCTTTATAGTAAATTCAGCCGTTGGGCACTGCGAACACATACCGCGGAAAGCGACGATAACCTTGCTGCCTTCGACATCGATAAGGTCGATATCTCCGCCGTGAGTTTTAAGGAGCGGACGAACCTGTTCTGCAATCGTCCGCTGGATGAGCTGGATTTTCTGCAGATTCGTCAATTTTTTCGGATGAGTATGTGTTTCTGTGACTTTATCTTTTTTCCCGCAAATCCTGTCAATAATCTGCTGAATTTCGCCGCGGCAGGAGCCGCATCCGCCGCCGGCCTTGCAGTAATTCGTAACCTGCTCGACTGTGTCGATATCATTTTCAATAATTACTTTTTCAATTTCCTTATCTGTTACGCCGAAGCAGGTACAGACGATTTTGCCTTCGGCTTTTTTGGTCGGCTTCCCTTTTCCGGTGCGATAATTGGCAATCGCGGCATGGAGAGCTTCCATACCCATAACCGAGCAGTGCATTTTCTGTTCCGGCAGACCGCCAAGCTTGTCAACAATGTCTTTATTGGTTATTTTCTCGGCCTCGTCGAGAGTAAGACCTTTCACCATTTCAGTCATTACCGAAGATGAAGCGATTGCGCTTGCGCAGCCGAAAGTTTTAAACTTCACATCGGCGATTCTGCCGTCCTTATCGAGTTTGAAAGTCAGCTTCAGCATATCGCCGCATGCAAGAGAGCCTTCTTCTCCGACGCCGTCGGGGTTTTCAATCTCGCCGACATTTTTCGGATAAAGGAAGTACTCCATAACTTTTGGATTATAGTCCCACATATTTTTAGTCCTTAGTTTTGAGTTTTTAGTTTTGAGTTATATACAATTACATCATCTTTTATTTTTTTACATTTTAAAATGGTGCACATTACACATACAAAAAAGAGAACACTATAAGCAATTACAAAACTTAAAACAGATTGTAAATCTGGAAATTCTTTCTTATTCCACAATGGACTCATCAATATTACAAGATTTAAAATTATAGAAGCAATAACACTGAATAACCCTTTTGGAATACGACACAATTTAGCTATACAATAAAATAATATACCAAACAAAAGCCATACTATTGTCTGCCCCAACACTTGTGCTGCATAGGTCATCATCATTAGTTTCCCATCTGCATTTTTTCATTTCCTGTTTTAACAATACTCGTTAATATTTTTATAATTTCTAAAGATTCTTTTAATAAATATTCCACACTAACATCACTGCAAATTTTGGCATCCTTAATCAGTCGTAACCAATAATTTGTTTCCCTTGCTTCTTTTGACGCTATACACATCTTTGCATAAAAATCCCTTTGACTTTGTCCCGCCAATGCCTCTTCAACATTAGCGCCTATACTCGTCCCTGAACGCAAGAGTTGTTTCGCAATTTCAAAATGTTTTTCGTCTTTAAGTTGCTGGCAGAACCTAAGTATACTTAACGCGAATTTATAACTTTTTTCTTTAATTATACTCTTTGCCATATCGTCAACTCAAAACTTAGAACTCAAAACTCAAGACTCCGAACTCTTACTCAACGCCTGATCAAAGTCGATTATAATATCGTCAATGTGTTCGGTTCCGACCGATACACGAATAAAATCAGGGCTTACCCCTGCCGCAAACTGTTCTGCCTCACTCAACTGCTGATGAGTCGTGCTTGCAGGATGAATAACCAGCGTCTTGCTGTCAAGTATATTAGCAAGATGGCTGGCGAGTTTCACGCTGTTAATAAATTTTTCGCCTGCCTTTCTGCCGCCTTTTATTCCGAAGCCGAGCATCGCACCCGCCCCATTAGGCAGATATTTTTTGGCAAGTTTGTAATCCGGATGAGATTCCAAACCGGGATAATTGACCCATGTTACAGCTTTATGTTTTTCGAGCCATTTGGCAAGAGCCAGAGCGTTTTCGCAGTGCCGCGGTACTCGCAGATGCAGCGTTTCGATGCCCTGCAGAAACAGGAATGCATTAAACGGCGAAAGACAGGCACCCATATCGCGCAGCAATTGCAGGCGTGCCTTTAAAATATATGCGACATTACCGAACTGCTCGACGTATTTTACGCCGTGATAACTCTGGTCCGGCTCTGTCAATTCAGGGAATTTGCCGTTGGCCCAGTTGAATTTGCCGGAATCAATAATAATTCCGCCAATGCTCGAACCGTGGCCGCCGATTATCTTGGTGCAGCTATGTACGACAATATCGACGCCGTATTCAATCGGCCGCAGGAGTATCGGCGACATTGTTGTATTATCGCAGATAACCGGCAGATTATTTTTGTGGGCAATTTCAACAATCTTTTCAAAATCCGGAATATTATTTTTCGGATTAGCACAGCTTTCGATATAAATCAGTTTTGTATTTTTCTTTATTGCCTTTGTGAAATTTTCCGGCTTTGAAGGGTCAACAAAACTGACCTCAATGCCGAGCTTGGGCAGAGTATGACCGAACAGCGTAATTGTGCCGCCGTAAAGAGTGCTTGCCGAGATAAAATGCTCGCCTGATTTGCAGATATTCAGAATCGCCGCGGTAATTGCCGCCATTCCTGAACTGAAAGCAAGAGCAGCGACGCCGCCCTCGAGCGCAGCGAGGCGTTTTTCGAGAACATCGGTCGTCGGATTCATCAGTCTTGTATAAATATTACCGAACTGCTTAAGACCGAAAAGGTCCGCGGCGTGAGCGGTATCTTTAAAAACATAACTGCTTGTCTGGTAAATCGGCACTGCCCTGCTCAGCGTGTCCGAATCTACCGTCTGGCCGGCGTGCAGAGCCAGCGTTTCAAGATGATACTTTTTCTCTTCCATTTTTATCCTTTCGGCAAAACTGCCACCATTCTTTCAAGTGCTTTTCTGGCTTTTTGGGCCGTTTCGTCAGGAACTTTGATAATATATTTATTATCTTCCAGCGAAAACAAAACCTTTTCGAGCGTAATCTTTTTCATATTCGGACAAATAAACTTATTCGAAGCCGGGTAAAAAGTTTTTTCCGGATTTTGTTTTTTCAAAGTATGAATAATGCCGATTTCAGTAGCGATTATAAATTCCTTTTTATCGCTGCCGCGGACAAACTTTAACATTTGTCCTGTACTTAAAAGCTCATCGGCACAATCTCTGACCGTAACGGGGCACTCCGGATGAGCCAGCGTAATCGCCGCCGGATGAACAGCCTGTATTTTTTTAACATCGTCAGCAGTAGCGAAAACGTGCGTCGGGCAATAACCGGGCCAAAGCACCATATCCCTGCCGGTTCTTTCTTTTACGACCTGTCCGAGATTTTTGTCCGGCACAAAAATAATTTTCTTTTGGGCGTCTATCGAATTTACGACATCAGCGGCGTTTGAACTTGTGCAGCAGTAATCGCTTATCGCTTTCACTTCGGCAGAACTGTTTACATAGCAAACGACAATAGCATCCGGATATTTTGCCTTTAATTCTTCAAGCTGGTTAGCTGTAATCATATCCGCCATCGGGCAGCCTGCGGTTTTATCAGGCAGTAAAACAGTTTTGTTCGGCGAAAGAATCGAAGCCGTTTCAGCCATAAACAAAACGCCGCAGAAAACTATTTTCTCTGCAGGGGTACTTGCCGCCTTTCTGCTCAGTTCAAGCGAATCGCCTGTAAAATCAGCAATGTCCTGAATCTCGCCGGACTGATAGTTATGCGCAAGAATTACCGCGTTTTTCTTTTTCTTAAGATTATTTATTTTTTCAATGATACTCTGATTCATATATTTTTTACTTTTTTGGTTTCTTCTGGATATAAACAAGTTCCGGTCTTGACATTGAAACTATAACGCCCGGGGGAACTGAATCCTTAATCCATACGTTTCCGCTTATTATTGTGCCTTTGCCGATTACCACATCGCCCAGGATTGTAGCCGCGGCATAAATCGTAACGTCATCTTCGATTGTCGGATGTCTTTTTACCCCTCGCAGGCTCTGTCCCTTGGCGGGAGCAAGAGCGCCGAGCGTCACGCCCTGATAAATTTTTACGTTATTGCCTATGATGGAAGTTTCGCCGATGACTATACCGGTGCCGTGGTCGATGAAAAACCTTTCACCGATTTTCGCGCCGGGATGAATGTCAATTCCCGTTTCGTGATGAGTACGTTCGCTCATTATTCTCGGAATCAGCGGCACATCTTTAAGATAAAGTTCATGCGCAATCCTGTGAGTCGTTATTGCCTTTAGGCCCGGATAGCTTAAAACGATTTCCTCGAAACTCGATGCCGCAGGGTCGCCGTCAAAAGCCGCCTGGATATCGGTCTTGAGCAGTTTGCGAATTTTCGGAATCTGCGCCAAAAGATGCTCCGTAACTTCTTTGGCCATTATATGGCATCCGTCGCTGTTGCACTGTTTCAGTCTGCACTGATGACGAAACGCCCTTTCCACCTGCTCGACGAGCTGATTTTGAACCTGGCAGAGAATATCGCCGACTACGAAACTGATATTCGAGCTTGTTATATCTCTGGCCCCTGTATAGCCGGGAAAAATAACTTCCGTAAGCAGGCCGAGTATTTCGCGTATCCTGTCCCGCAGAGGCAGATTCGTGGTATCGATAAAATTTATACCGGAATCGTCTTCGTAGGTATCCACAACCGCCTTGACAAATTTTTTAATTTTATCATTTTCCATATTTACCCCCACACCAATGTTTCTGATAAATACTTTGTTTTCATTTTTTCCCTTAAAATTTTATCCCCTGCACCGATACATTGGTGTGGGGGCGTACCTTTTACTGAAATAGTTCTGTCGAAATATATCTTTCGCCGGTATCACAGATAATCGTTACTATAACTTTTCCTTTATTTTCTTTTCTCTTTGCAAGCTGCATAGCGGCGAAAACATTTGCACCGGAACTAATCCCCGCAAGGATGCCTTCTTTTGCGGCAAGCTGCTTTGCCGTTTCGATTGCGTCTTCATTTGTTACGCAGATAATCTCATCGCATACAGCCCTGTCAAAAACCTTCGGCACGAAGCCAGCGCCTATGCCCTGAATTTTATGCGGGCCGGGTTTGCCGCCTGAAAGTATCGCCGAATCGGCAGGTTCAACCGCTACAACCTTAACGGACGGCTTATATTTTTTAAGCACCTGCCCGCAGCCGGTAATTGTACCACCTGTTCCAACACCGGCAACAAATATATCGACCCCGCCGTCGGTATCATACCAGATTTCCTCGGCCGTGGTCTTGCGGTGTATCTCCGGGTTTGCCGGATTATCGAACTGCTGGAGCATAACCATATTGCCGCTATTGCTGACCATTCGCTGGGCATAGGATACAGCCCCTTTCATGCCCTCGGCGGCAGGTGTCAGAACAATTTCAGCGCCAAGTATTTTAAGAATTTTTCTTCTTTCGATACTCATTGACTCCGGCATAACCAGCATAAGTTTGTAACCTTTTACCGCGCAGACAAAAGCAAGACCTATGCCTGTATTACCGCTGGTCGGTTCAACAAGAGTCGTATGCCTGTTGACCCTGCCATCTTTTTCAGCAGCTTCAATCATTGCCAGACCTATTCTGTCTTTGACGGAACCGCACGGATTAAAAAACTCCATCTTGCCAAGTATTTGTGCATCAGAAGAACCGAGAGTATTAATCCGCACCAGCGGCGTATTGCCAATAGTCTCAGTCAGATTGTTATAAATCTTTGCCATAATACGCTCCAATCAAAATCAAATCTGATAACTCATACTGCGTTTTTCTTTTTCAGCCATTTCGACCAAATCCCGCAGCGTTTTATTTTCCAATACGCCTAATATCGCATCGTTCATCTGAACCCATAAGTTTCTCGTCGCGCAGTCGGCGTGACTTTGGCAGAGATTTTCATTCTCGACGCATTCGACTGTGAGCACCGGCCCTTCGAGCGTTCTGAAAACGTCGCTTAATTCTATTTCTTCCGGCGGTCTCGAAAGCACATAACCGCCATGAGGCCCCCTGATACTCCTGACTAGGCCGGCTGTTTTCAGCATCGATACGAGCTGCTCAAGGTATTTATTGGATATATTCTGACGCTCTGCTATTACCTTAATCTGCAGCGGACCGGCATTGTGAGCTATCGCAAGCTCCAGTAAAGCCCGCATGCCATATCTTGTTCTTGTTGAAAGCTTCATGACTTTCTCCTAAATTCCTATGGTTTTAGTAGTGTACTATATAAATATTACGAAGTTTTGTCAAGAATGTGCATAAAAAAAACAACAAAACAACAAATTTACTCTATAATATTTAAACCCTTATTTTTTAACTACTTGACACAATTTTACCCCGACAATAGAATAAACCGGCTTTTTATAGGACAAAAAGAGGTTTCTATGCCAAAACAATTGCCTGAACCATCTATAGAGCATCTTCAGCGTCTTACCGACGATACAGGCCTGATGCAGCACGCCAAATACATAATACCTGACCGATTGAACGGCTACTGCACCGACGACAACGCACGGGCTCTTATTGCGGTTACCAAATACCTTAAAAACCACAACGAACCGCGGGCAAGAAGACTATTCGATATATACCTGGCCTTTCTTTACCATTCCTTAAAACCGGACAAGACTGTTCATAATTTTCTCGACTATAATAGAAACTGGAGAATTGATGAGCCGGAACATGATACGTTAGGCAGAGCTATCTGGGCGTTCGGCACGGTAATCGCTTCATCCCTGAACGACAATTACCTGCGTTTCGTCAAAGAATTTTTTGGTGATACATCCAACCATATTCCATCAATGCCGCTGCGAAGCACGGCCTATTCAATTTTCGGTCTGTATGAATTCCTTACTAAATTTCCCAGGGACAAACACATACTCGACCTGTTAAACATCGCCGCCGGCAATATTGCCAAAAATTATAACGACTGCTCGACGCCTAAGTGGGACTGGTTTGAAGAGGTACTCTCTTACGCAAACGCTATCCTGCCCGCTGCCATGTACACTGCCGGCAGAATACTCGACAACCGGACATATCTTGATATAGCGGAAAAAACCTGTTCTTTCCTGCTGGCAAATACATTCAACGGTAAACATTTCAGCTTTATAGGTTCCAACGGCTGGTACCCGAAACGCGGCAAACGCGCACAGTTCGACCAGCAGTGCATTGAGGCTTCAACAACTGTCATAATGCTCGCAAACGCATACCTGGCGACAAAAGACAAAAAATACCTGACTCTGCAGAGAACGGCCTTTAACTGGTTTCTGGGAGAAAATGACGTACACCAAAGTCTTTACGATAATGAAACAAAGGGCTGCTGCGATGGCTTAAGCGCAGATGGAATAAATATCAATCAAGGTGCGGAAAGCATAATAAGCTTTCTCCTTGCACATCTATTTCTCCTTTAAAAAAGCCTGTTGTTAAAATTTACAGAGATACTAAAAATTAAACTGCAAGGCCAAAACCAATTAGCAAATTATTTCAGTTGAGTTTGGAATAGAAAGAAATATAATTATTTCAAATTTAGTGAGGAAAATGATGATAAAAAACAAAATAATTATAAGTCTGAGTTGTGTTTTTTTAATTTTTTCGGCCGGATGCACTATGCCTCTCAACAAAGAAATAGCTTCTGAAGAAGTGATAGGCAAAAGATTCAATGAACAAGGAAAAATCACCGAAGAAATTTTAAAAAGGGAAATTCACCAAAACTATTATGCAATCATCGGACCTGACGGTCCCGGAAAAAATTATTTTGCATCATATGAATGCTATTTTAAAAATGACAAAATAATAAAAAAGATTTCTGACATAGAATTTTACCGGGAAAATGGGAGTTCATATAATATAAAAACACCTGTTCGGCCAGTAACAGGCAGCACTAAATGGGTAGCAATTCAAGGTGGCTGTCCCACATCACTTCATTTTGCAAATATATATATTATAATTTTCGATAAGAATAAAACTTATAAAATGTTTAAAATTCCTGATTGCCGCAGAAAAGGTCTCGATGATTTTGAAATAGAATTTAAAGAAGGTAATAAAAAAGCAGTTATAAACACGAAAGATGGCAGAATTGTATTAGACGCTGAAAAATGTACTTTAGAAAGCGGTCAACAATAACAAAAGGTATTGAATGAAAATTGCAACTTTTAACGCTAATTCGATAAGGTCACGCGCTCAAATAATCATTGATTGGCTGGCGGAAAATAAGCCGGATGTTTTATGCGTGCAGGAGACAAAGGCTCAGGACAAGGATTTTCCAACTGAAGCCTTTGCCAAAACCGGATATGAATTCGTCTTCAAAGGCGAGAAAAACTATAACGGCGTGGCAATCTTCAGCAAACACAAAATCACAAAAGCCGAATACGGTCTCGACAGCGAACCCAAAGACCCGGCGCGAATGATAAAGGCAAAAACAGCAGGAATCACTATCGTCAATACCTATATCCCGCAGGGATTTGAAATCGAATCGGAAAAATATCAATACAAACTCGACTGGCTCAAAAGACTGTTTGAATATTTTAAAAAGCATTTCAAGCCGACAGATAAATTAATATGGACGGGCGATTTCAATATCGCTTATGAAGCAAAGGATGTTTACGACCCGGTTGCGCTTGACGGGACGGTCTGTTTTAACCGGCAGCTTTCACAGACTTTAAAAGAGTTTATGAAATGGGGCTTTACCGACCTTTTCAGAAAACATTGCAGTGAACCCGGACAGTTTACTTTCTGGGATTATCGGGAACCAAACGGTTTTAAAAGAAATCATGGCTGGCGGCTCGATTATATAATGGGGACAGAACCGATGGAGAAGGCTTGTACGAATTGCTATATTGATAAAAAACCGAGAACGCTTGAAAAGCCCAGCGACCATACCTTCCTCGTCGCTGAATTCAGGGACTAAACAACTTCCCGGCTTTCAGAAAGCACTTTCAATCCGAATCTTTTTTACTTCTCCGTTCGCCGTCGCGTCGCTCAGGCCCGTTATAGCCAAAGGCAAATTTTCTACGGTCCGAACCTTTACGTTTTTCAGAGTCCCCCTGCTTGTCCTGTTTATTCTTATCAGATGACATAATCTCTATCCTTTCGCCTTTTTATTTTATATGTCATATATTTCGACACAAACAGGCCGTTTCAATGAGTTTTTCGCCGTTTCGCCTCTGAATTTAGACTTTCAGGCCGGTCTTCCTTTTTAAGATAATTAACTTCCGCAGCCGTAAGCGGCCTGTAATCGCCCAGAGCCAGACGTTCGAGAGAAATTTTGCCGATATGAGTTCTCTTAATCGATGTTACTTTGTAGCCGAATTTGGCCATAATTCTCTGAATCTGCCTGTTAAGACTCTGCCGGACTTTTATTTCGAGCAGCGACTGTTTTTCCGAGGCCTTGAGAATCTTCAGCTTTGCAAGCATAGATTTGCCTTCCGCCAGCCAGACGCCCTTTTTGAGCTTTTCTATCGCATCCGGCATTATTCTGCCCTTTATTTCCACTAAATAGGTTTTTTCAATACCATATCGTGGATGCGTAAGAAGGTTGGCAAGAGCAGAATCATTGGTCAGGATTATCGCCCCTGCAGTATCGGTATCGAGTCTGCCGACACAGAAAATTCTCTGGTCGCCGCCGATTAAATCGACTGCTTTTCTTCTGCCCGCAGGGTCATAATTTGTGCAGATAACGCTTTTGGGTTTATTTAGCAGATAATAAACCTTTTTAGCAAAACGCAGTTTTCTGCCTTCAACGGTAATAATATCTTTGTCGGTATCCGCAAAGGCCGGCAAAGTATCAACAGTCCTGCCGTTGACCTTTACCAGCCCTTCGAGGATAATTTGCTCACATTTCCTGCGCGAATCAATGCCTGCCGCGGCAAGTATCTTATGCAATCGTTCTTTAGTCATAGTTGAATTTTCTAAGAGTATTTTTTCCTTAATTCTTCAAGAAATTTTGCCGCAGTATCTTTTCCGCCTAATCCGAACGCAAGAGCCAAAGCAAGTACAATACCGCCAAGGATAATATTAAAGGTAGCCGATACCAACAGCGGTGCGATACCGAGCTGTTCCAGTGAAATAGTTATCGCAAAGATTATAATAGTCCATCGGCTTATACCGGCAAGCAGTTCCGGTTTGGGTAATTTGGCATTGCCCGCGGCCGTGCGAACTATTCCAGATACAAAGCTGGCCAAAAACATCGCGACTATCAGAACAAGCAGAGCCGCTATGACCTTCGGGACATAAGCAAACAAGCTTGAAAGAATATCGGAAGCTTTCGGCAGTCCCAGTGCATCGACCGTCATCACTAAAACCATAATAATAATCAGCCAGTAAACTATGTTGTCTACAACCTCTCTGGCGGAAATTTCTAAATTCCCTTTCTTAAGAATCTCTGCTATGCCCGCTTTGTCTGCCAGCGTATCGAACCTTATCGCCTTAAGCAGCCAGTCAACCAATCGTCTGATTGCCTTGGCCACAATCCAGCCTACTATCAGGATTATCAACGCACCCAGCAGGACAGGAAGATATGCCAGTATTCTGCTCAACATTTGGCGAACCGGCTCTACAATTAGATTGTTCCATTCAATTACAGATAACATTTTATGTACCTCCACAAATTGTTAATACGGAACACTTGCCCTTATATCTTTCAACCCCTTCTTACTCTTCCCGGAAAAATCAGGATGTTTACGTAATATACGAACATACGAAAGCTGATATGTCAACTCTATTTCCGGCCATCTGTGGAGGTTGCCGGAAATCCGGCTTAACATAACTATCCCACCTGAAAGATAGTTATGTTTCAATGACTTTGAGAATTTAGGCAAGTTTTTAGTTGACTAAACAAGGATTTTTGCCGATAATTACTATACAGTTTTTGTGTATAAGTACCGAATTTAACTGAACTAATATCCATTTCAGGAGATATTAAATGGCAGCTGCTCGTCAGGAACAGGGTAATGTAATGCTTTATACAGCTATTACCTTTGTCGGATTATTCGTTATTTCCGCGATTTTAGCGGTTATTTTCTATATCAAATCCGAAGACTGGCGGAACCAATTTGTCACAAGCCAGCAGCAGATGGAAGAGTTTGCCACAACACCGGAGGTTCAAAATCAAGGTACCATCATCGGCCAGAAAGACCGTCAGACCAGCCGGGTTAAACAACTGATTGGCTATCTCGACACATTGTATAAAATATCTACCGGCAGTGAACCGCAGGAGACAAGCGCAGAAGTAAAGTTCGGCGAGCTTGAAACAAAATACAAGGATATCGTCGCGGCCCTTCCAAAAGACTTTGTTATTATCGCAGAAGCTAATGACACCAACGGGCCGGGCATCTTCAGAATAGTCGAAATGTATAATAATAAACTCAACCAGAAAGATGAGCTTATCAGTCAGTTACATACCCAGCTCAATGATCTCGGCAGTGAATTTGATACGGCCAAAAATGGCGCAGCGGAAAGAGAAGCCCAACTGCTTGTGCAGCTCCGTACCATACGCCAGGACGCCAACAGCGTTCAGCAGAGCTATAATCAGCTTCGTGACCTTATGGACAAGAAAGCCACCGAACAGGTACAGGCGCTTATGCAGCAGCGGGACGAGGCGATAACGGAAAAGAACAAAACCAGACAGGAACTGCTCGAAACAATGAGCAAGCTGAGCATTACGCAAAACAGGCTGCAGGATTCTCTTGAAAAACTGGATGTATTAAAACCCCGGCCCAAGGAAGATATTGCCGCTTACAAGCCGGACGGACATATTATCTCAATCGATATAGCTTCAAATATTGTCTTTATAGACATCGGCAGCAACGCGAGGATTTATCCCGGACTGACTTTCTCCGTATATGACAGAAACGCACCAATCCCGACAGACGGCACAAGCAAAGCTGAAATAGAAGTATTCAACGTGGACAAAAATACCGCGATGGCAAGGATAAACAGGTCGAGCAAAAAAAATCCTATCTCCGAAGGCGATATAATTATCAATCTAATCTGGGACAGCACTGCTGTTAACAGTTTTGTCGTCGCGGGAGATTTCGATTTTGACGGCAACAGTGAAATCGACTCTGACGGCGCAACAAAAGTCAAACAGCTTATCGAAAACTGGGGCGGAAAAGTCGAAGACACCGTAACTATCGATACAGACTTCGTCATACTCGGCAACCAGCCGCAAGTGAAGAAAAAACCCACCCTCGACGAAATAGAACTCGACCCGCTGGCTACTGAAAAATATGAAGCGTCACTGAAAGCATCGGAAAAGTATCAGGAAGTTAAAACTCAGGCAAAAGACCTGTTTATTCCTATTTTCAACCTGAAAAGATTCCTGAACTTTATCGGATACGAATCTCTGGCCACAGGCAAAAAGTAAAAGGGCAAAAGAACTATCAAGTGATTTGCTCCTGCGGCTCAATGCCGATTGAGGCAACGTAAACTTCGCCTGTATATCCAGCCGAGAGCAGGTTCTTGAGACCTTTTTTCGCTGCCGCAAATGTAACCGTCGCGATTGCCTTTATCGCAGTGCTTAAAGCCTCTCCCGTATCACAGTCAAGACCCGAAGGAATATCAACCGCTATAACCGGTTTATTAAGTGAATTTATCGAATCGATAAGTTCGGCGAATCCGCCGGCAAGTTCGCCTGTCAAACCTGTTCCGAAAATAGCGTCTATAATCAAATCGCAATCACAAGCGGTAGTTTCAATATCCTTTTTAATATTCGCTGAGGCAGCCTCAAGGCTTTTAACCGTAATTCCCATATTGCAGACAATTTTATAATTTATCTCGGCATCGCCTTTTATTTTCGACGCCGGCCCGCAAAGACCAATAACCACATTGAAACCAGCATTTTTCAAATGCCGGGCGATTACAAAGCCGTCTCCGCCATTGTTGCCTGTACCGCAAAAAACGCAGACTTTCGAGCTTTTTCGTTTTTCCAGCTCCGCGATAACAATTCCGCTGCAGCCTCTGCCGGCATTCTCCATAAGCACAACACCGGGCACACCGGCGGTGTTTATCGCCCAGGCATCAAAATCGCGAACCTGCTGCCGGGTCAAAACCAAATCATTCTGTTTGTCAAATTTCCTTATCATATTATCGATTATACCCCTGCTGTACGGAGCGTCAATAAATTGATTTATTGTTGAATATTTGAAGTTTGGCGTTACCATTACAGCTATGAATATCCTGTTGACAAATGACGATGGAATCCTGGCTCCGGGAATAGCGGCGGCCTATAAAGAGCTTATCAAACTCGGCGATGTAACCGTTGTAGCCCCGTCCGACAGGATGAGCGGCGCAGGGCACAGCATTACGGTATTTGAGCCGCTGGCCTGCGAAAAAATAAACATCGAAGACAAATTCAGCGGATACAGCGTAAGCGGCTCGCCGGCAGATTGCGTCAAGCTCGCTATTATGGAACTATGCCCGAAAAAACCTGACCTTGTCGTCAGCGGAATAAATCACGGCGCAAACGTCGGCATTAATGTCTATTATTCCGGCACGGTTGCCGCCGCGATGGAAGCGGCGTTTTACAGAATACCGGCTATCGCGTTAAGCGCAGCTCATGAAGAGCCTATAGATTTCAAAAATGCCGCTAAATATTGCGTCACGGTAATGAATAAACTGCTGCCGGTCAGTTATCCCGGCGTGATAAATATTAATATTCCACGTCTTTCACAGGGCAAGCCGAAAGGCATAAAAATCGTGCCGCAGTCAACGATGGGTTTTGACGAACACTTTGTAAAACAAAAAAACGATACGGGGCAAACACTATATCAGCTTGCCGGCGGGACTCATCGCGATAAGGACCTGCCCAGCGATACCCTCGCATTGGATGATGGCTTCATAACCGTTACGGCTCTGGGCTTTGATATGACAGATTATGATGGCATGAAAAAACTTAACGAGAAAAACCTGAAGTGATTTAAGGAAAAAATAATGGCTGCAAAAAAACAATCCCAGATTTGTATAATAACCGTTACCGGCAAAGACAGAGTCGGTATCATCGCCAAACTCGCCAACGCTATGGCAAACGCGAATATCAATATCGTCGATGTAAATCAGAAAATTATGGAAAATTACTTCGTTATGACCATGGCCGTCGATATCGCAAAGGCGGCAATAACTATTCCGCAAATTCACAGGAAACTGGACAAAATCGGCGAGGAAATGAAGCTTAAAATCACCTTTCAGGATGAAAAAATCTTCAAAATGATGCATCGCATCTAATCTTCTTGCAAAACAGGCCTTTGGGCTGTAAAGTAAGCTTTGAAACAGGGTTTCAGATTAGACTGTTTTCGTAACATAATACCAGAAATAGAGTTGCGTCCGTAGCTCAATTGGATAGAGTGCCGGCCTACGAAGCCGAAGGTTACAGGTTCGACTCCTGTCGGACGCATTGTTCTTAGCCACAAAGGCACTAAGACACTAAATTTTTATTTATATTTTTTTTACTTTGTGCCTTTGTGTCTTAGTGGCTAAGTTTTTAAGGAAAAACCATGGAAACGAAAAAAGATTTCTCAGAACAGATACTTGAAAAAGCGACATCCCTTTTCAAGCACATCGTTCTGCCGGAAGGCGGAGACACAAGAACAATAGAAGCAGCAAAAAAAATCGCCGACAGGAAAATGGCGAAAATTACCATTCTCGGCGATGAAAAACAAATCGGCGATGTGCTTAAAAGTATGGGGGCAAAAACAAACGACATCACAATCATCAATCCAAAAACCAGCAGCAAATTAAAAGACTACGCTGAACAATTTTATCAGCTTCGCAAAAATAAAGGCGTTACGCCGGAAGCAGCCCTCGAAACAGTAAAAGACGAAGTCTATTTCGGGACAATGATGGTCAAAACCGATGAAGTTGACGGCCTCGTATCCGGTGCGGTACATTCGACACCTGATACCGTCCGCCCCGCTCTGCAAATCATTAAAGCTGCCAAAGGTATCGCGACGGTTTCGAGTATGTTCTTTATGACAAACAGCAAAATGACAATTCTATTTGCAGACTCCGGCCTGAATCAGGACCCTGACGCCGAACAGTTGGCAGATATCGCCATTACAACGGCAAGGACCGCGAAACAGTTCGGAATCGTTCCGAGAATCGCGATGCTCTCATATTCTACAAAAGGCTCCGCAAAAGGCACAGGCCCGGACAAAATGATAAAGGCAACTGAACTTGCTAAAGCCAAACTTGCCAGTGGGTTTGACGGCGAATATCAAATCGACGGCGAACTGCAATTCGATTCAGCCTTTGTGCCGAAAGTCGCAGCGAAAAAATGCCCGGACAGTCCCATTAAAGGCCAGGCCAATGTGTTTATATTCCCGGATTTGGGAGCAGGCAATATCTGTTACAAAATGACGGAAAGACTTGCCGGCCTGAACGCTTACGGCCCAATTTTGCAGGGAATCGCAAAGCCGGTTAACGATTTATCCCGCGGCTGCAACAGCGATGATATCGTCGCAGCGGCAGCGATAACGGCCATCCAAACCTTAGGATAGTCTTTTTATAAATCGCTGATTACACGGATTATGCCAAAATAGGAAGCAAAGAAATGAGGAAACAAGGATGCAAGGACCAGTTTCGACCGTTTTCCTTACTTCTATACCTCTTTACTTCCTTACTTCATTTTAATCAATGGAATCAGCGTAATCTGTGATTAAAATATGACTCAACAAAAAAGATTTGTTGTTCAAAAGCATACCAAAGGTAGCGATATACATTGGGATTTGATGATTGAGGATGGCGATAAACTCAAAACCTGGCGGTTGGAAAACCCGCCTGAAAAATTATCAACAGAAAAAACCAAAGCAACCCCAATTGACGACCACGACAAAAAATTCCTCACCTATCAGGGCCCTGTCAACAATGGCACAGGAACCGTTGAAATAGTCGATGAAGGATTTTGCATAATCGAATCTACAAGTGAAAATGAAATGAATATAAATTTTGACGGTAAAAAGCTGAAAAATAAATTTAGACTTTTCTGTCTGACGAATATTTGGTTCTTTGAGTCAATAACTACTTCGACTTCAAATACTCGTTAATCGCGGCGGCGGCGGTTCGACCCTGGCCCATAGCTAAAATTACTGTTGCGGCGCCTAAAACAATATCTCCGCCGGCGTAAACGCCCTCAAGCGAAGTTTTGCAGTTTTCATCAACTATTATATTACCCCACTTGTTCAGCGTCAGTCCGTCTGTTGTCTGGCCGATTAACGGATTTGCACCGTTGCCGATAGCGACAACCACGGTATCTACATCAATTATAAATTCAGAACCTTCAATCGGAACAGGTCTGCGTCTGCCTGATGCATCGGGTTCGCCAAGCTCGAATTTCAAACATTCTATTGCCGTTACTACGCCCTCTGCGTTGCCGATAATTTTTTTCGGATTGCGTAAAAGATGGAATTCAATTCCCTCTTCTTTTGCGTGGTGTACTTCCTCGACTCTTGCAGGCATTTCTTTTTCGCTTCTGCGGTAAACAAGATAGACCTTTTCAGCGCCGAGCCTTACAGCCGTTCTGGCCGAATCCATCGCGACGTTCCCGCCGCCGACGACCGCGACGCGTTTCGACATTGCGATTGGCGTATCGGCTCCTTTGCCGAAATCATAAGCACGCATAAGATTCGCTCTTGTCAGATATTCATTGGCGCTGTAAACGCCGACAAGGTGCTCGCCTTCAATGCCCATAAACATCGGCAGTCCCGCTCCGACGCCGACATAAACGGCATCGAAACCATCTTCTTCAATAAGCTGTTTTATGGTTTTTGTTCTGCCGACGACAAAATTGCGAACTATTTTAACGCCCATTTTTTCAAGCGTATCTATTTCTTCCTGCACAATCGCCTTTGGCAGACGAAATTCCGGAATGCCGTAAACCATCACGCCGCCGGTCTTGTGAAACGCCTCGAATACTGTTACATCGTGGCCTGCTCTGCGAACATCTGTAGCGACAACGATTCCGCCGGGGCCTGAACCGATGACGGCAACTTTTTTGCCTGTCGCCGCGGCAACTGCCGGGCTTGACTGGTCGTGCTGTTTTCTGCCCCAGTCTGAAACAAATCTTTCGAGCCTGCCGATAGAAACTGATTTTTCGACATCCTTGAATTTTTTGCCGACGGTGCACGGAAGCTGGCACTGAACTTCCTGCGGGCATACTCTTCCGCAAACGGCCGGAAGAAGAGAATTTTCCCTGATTATATCGAGAGCTTTTTGGAAATTGCCTTCGACTATTTCAGTGATGAACTCTTTTATCTTTATTCTTACCGGGCAGCCTTCGACGCAGGGAGCGTTTTTGCATTGCAGGCACCGCAGGGCTTCGAGACGAGCCTGGGTTTCTGTATATCCAAGCGCAACCTCGTTGACGTTCTTTCGCCGTTCTACTGAATCCTGCTGCGGCATCGGCTGGGGCGGGATATTGAACCTGTCGGATGGTTTTAATGTGCCGTCTTTATGTTTTTTCAAAAGCTCATCGAGTAATTGCTGCTGGTTCAATTTATTATCCCGCCACAGAGTTAAATAATTTATTTTTAGCCACAGAGAACACAGAGTCCACAGAGATAATACTTTTATATACAGTGTAAATCCGTGTTCCGCCGCTGCGGAATCCGCGTCTGGAAATCACAGTGAAATTCCGTGTCATTTATCCAGTCCGATTTTACATTTATGTTTATATTCTTCCAGTGCCTGGGCTTCCTGTTTTTTATAAGCCTGCATACGTTTCATCATCAGGTCGAAATTCACCAGGTGTCCGTCGAACTCAGGCCCGTCGACGCAGACGAATTTTGTTTGCCCGCCGACTTCGACTCTGCATCCGCCGCACATTCCCGTTCCGTCAATCATAATCGTATTCAGCGAAACAACTGTCGGCACATCGTATTTTTTCGTAGTAGCACAGCAGAACTTCATCATTATCGCAGGGCCTATCGCGACAGCAAGGCCGGGCTTTGGCGCTGCCTGGCAGATTTCATCGAGCGGGCCTGTAACAAGCGCCTTTCTGCCGTAAGAGCCGTCATCGGTAACGATAATAATTTCATCGCTCACAGCTTTAAAATCTTCTTCGAGAATTAAAAGTTCTCTTGTTCTTGCGCCGAGGATGCTGATAACTTTATTGCCGGCTTTTTTCATCGCGGTCGCAATCGGCAGCAGCGGAGCGTTTCCGATTCCTCCACCGATGCAAACGACCGTTCCGAATTTTTCAACATGAGTAGGTTTTCCCAATGGGCCAAGTATATTTTCCACACTGTCGCCGACCTTTAACTGGCCAAGTTCAACTGTACTTTTTCCTACAGCCTGCCAGATAAGACGGATTGTACCTTTTTTTGCATCTGCCCCGGCTATGGTCAGAGGAATTCTTTCGCTGTACCCTCCGGCTAAACAGACAATTACAAACTGGCCCGGCCTGGCAGCCGCAGCAACCAATGGAGCCTCGATATCAGTCATATAGACATTAGGACATAACTGCTTTTTTGACAATAGCTTATGTGACAATTTAGCCGCCTTTCGCCCAGAATTAGTTTAAGAAGCGGGATTATTGCCGATTTTGGGCAATTGGTCAAGCAATTATACCACCTTTTTCACATCCTAACCTGCTGCAGAAAAAAGCCTTATTTTTGAGCCATTTTTCGATATTTTAACTTAAAAAATACTGTAAAAAAGTGCTTGCCGATTAGAAGTCTTTGCTGTATAGTGGTTTGCGGTTTTTGAAACTAATGAATCGTCAGCTTAATATTCGTAAATAAACTTGTTTTAAATTAAGGACTCTTTAAGAGCTTAAAAATAAATATCAATTCCTAATCCTGTCTGTTGATACGAGGTACACTATGACAACAATAACGAAGAAAGAATTAATTGACCGTATTGCGGAACAAACCCAGGCCAAAAGAGTTGTGGTCAAGCGGGTTGTTCAGTCGTTTCTCGATGAGATAATTTCAGAGCTCATCAAGAACAACCGTCTTGAATTCCGCGACTTTGGTGTCTTTGAGGTTCGTACCCGCGAAGCGAGGGTAGCTCAGAATCCCAAAACACTCGAAAGAGTGGAAGTGCCCTCCAAGCGAACTGTAAAGTTCAAAATGGGTCGATTGATGAAGGAGAAGCTCGGCGGTAAAGTTTCTTCATCTCCGGGTGAATAAAAAATTATAACCGATATATTTCTACACGGTTTAAGATATAATCAGGCCGGCTTTGGTTGGCGGCCTGAAACCGAAGGGGGCAGTATAAAAAGGAGTTTCTATGGCAGAGGGAGTTGTCAAATGGTTTGACCCAAAAAAGGGTTATGGTTTCATAGACGGCAACGGTCAGCCGGATATATTTGTTCATCATACCGGCTTTAAGACCAAGGGCCTTAAAATCCTCAACCAGGGCGATAAAGTCAGCTTTGAAATAGCACAGGGTGAAAAAGGGCCGCGAGCCGAAGATGTGGCTCTTGTGGAATAAGTTACAGACGATTGGATAGTTTTGACCCGTACCCGTAAGGGTATTGGGAAAAGTCCGACGGAATAAATTTTGTTTTATATAAAAGCTCGATTTCCGATATTTAACATCTGAAAGAAATGAGCGAGGAGGAAATGGCATTTGTTGAATCGCAATCCGCTCTGAATTGCAGCGTGCTTGTACTAAACAAGCATTATATGCCGTTGCGCATCATAGACGTCAAAAGAGCGATGTGCATGCTGTGCAGGGAACTGGCAGAAGTCATATCTTACGAGCAAGGCCAGTATTACAACTACGATTTCGAAAGCTGGAGAGATATTTGCCAGATAAAAAGGTCCTTTGAGCCAAACGAACATGACTGGATTACTACAGTTAATTTTTACATAGCCGTACCCAGAATCGTCAGACTGTTGTTCTATGACCGTTTGCCGAGAAACGATGTCAAATTCAACAGGCGCAACATTTTTGCCCGCGACAGCAACAAATGCCAGTACTGCGGAAAAAAATTCCCGACAAGCGAATTGTCCCTCGACCATATTATACCGAGAAGTATGGGCGGAGGGGCGACATGGGAAAATCTTGTCTGTGCCTGTACCGATTGTAATGCCAAAAAAGGAGGCAGAACGCCCAGGCAGGCGGGAATGACTCTTGTCAGGCTGCCGGTAAAACCCAAACGCAACCCGACTGTTCACCTTCACCTGAGCCATCAAAGATATCATAGCTGGAAGCAGTTCCTCGACCACGCATACTGGTCTGTCGAACTGACATAAAAAATATTTTTTCGTAAAAAGGAATTTTATGAAAACACTTCTTTACATAAAAGCCTCCCCAAGAAACGAAAGAAGCCATTCGCATATAACGGCCGAGGCTTTTTTGTCTGCGTATCGGCAAAAAAATCCTCAGGATAAAATCGTGACAATCGATTTGTTCAGGGAATCATTGCCGGAATTCGATAATTTCGCGGCAGAATCGAAATACGCAATTATGCACGGCAAAGAAAAAACCGCTGAGCAGTTGAAAAAATGGTCGCAGGTTGAAAAAGTAATCGAACAGTTCAAATCCGCTGACAAATATCTCGTATCAACGCCGATGTGGAACTTCGGAATCCCCTATAAACTCAAGCATTATCTCGATATTATCATTCAGCCCGGCTATACATTCACTGTAACAGACGCCGGCTATAAAGGCCTTGCCGGCGGAAAACCATTATGCGCAATTTACGCTCGCGGAAGCAGTTATGACGAAAACTCCACGATGGATTTTCAGAAAAAATACCTCGATTTCATCTTTGGCTTCATCGGTTTTACAGACGTAAAATCGATAATCTGTCAGCCTATGCTTCTTGACGAAAAAACTGTAAGCGATGCACAGGCCAAAGCCGTCAGCCAGGCTGAAACTCTCGCACAAACATTCTAAAACCAGGATTTGTTTTTAAACATCCCTGCCGATAGCCTGCGCTATGGCTTTAAGCTGTGGCATAAGTTCCGAAAGAGTTGCGGGAGTAATTGATTGCGCCCCGTCGCTCAATGCGTGTTCAGGGTCGGGGTGACACTCGATAAGCAAACCGTCAGCGCCTGCCGCTACTGCCGCCCTGCACATCGCCGGCACAAGATGCGCATGACCTGTTCCGTGCGACGGGTCAACAACTACAGGCAGATGCGTCTTGTCTTTAAGCTCCGGCACAATCGCCAGCGCAAGAGTATTGCGGACATATTCCTCATAAGTTCTTATTCCTCTTTCGCAGAGAATAACCTGAGAGTTCCCCGCGTTGATTATATACTCTGCGGCAAGTAAAAATTCATCGAGTTGAGCGCTCATCCCGCGTTTTAACAGCACCGGCTTTTTGACTTTTCCCAGCGCCTCGAGCAGCGGATAATGCTGCATATTTCTGGCGCCGATTTGCAGAACATCTACATATTCAGCGACAATATCAATATGTTCGACCGCAACAACTTCTGTAATCACAGCAAGACCGGTTTGCTTTTTAGCTTTTGCGAGAATTTTAAGTCCTTCCACGCCCAGTCCCTGAAAGCTGTAAGGACTCGTTCGCGGCTTGAATGCCCCCGCCCGAAGCCCGATACAGCCGGCAGCAGCGACTTTTTCAGCAGTCTGCATAAGCTGTTTTTCATTTTCGACAGAACACGGCCCTGCTATTACGCCTATTTTTTTACCTCCCATAGGAAAAGCATTTGCGCCGATTTTTATTTGTGAATATTCCCTTTTAACTTCTCTTGAGGCGATTTTATATGGCGCAAGTATCGGCACAATGCGTTCGACATTCGGAGCATTCTCAATTGCTCCTTTGTCAACCATCCGTTTGTCGCCAAGACAGGCTATAACCGTCCTGTTTGTGCCGACTATTATATGTTCTTTTAAGCCGAATTCATTTACCAGTTCCACGACATGTCGAACATCCTGCTCAGTTGCGACTGGTTTCATTACAATTATCATTTTTTGTCTCCCATAACGGCCTTAAAAGCCTGCGGCAGATAATCCATAATATCCGTCGCGATTAAACTTATCTGACATTTCTCTTCCGCCGCCAAATCGCCGGCAAGACCGTGAACATAAACTCCCGACACCGAAGCGTCAAAATTATCGAATCCCTGTCCGCACATCGCGGCAATTATTCCCGTAAGCACATCGCCGGCCCCCGCCGTCGCCATTCCCGGATTGCCTGTAGTGTTAACATAAATTTTTTCAGCATCGGCAACTACCGTTTCGTGTCCTTTCAGCACAACAACAGCCTTGGCCGCTTTAGCAAATTCAGCAGCTACAGCTCCCCTGTCCACAGGCTCCGGTTTTCGCAAAAGTCCGTCCCAAAGTCTTTTCATTTCGCCCGGATGAGGTGTGAGGATAAGATTTGCTTTATTAATATCAGGCCAGTTTTTCAAAGCGGCAAGATTATTCAGTCCATCGGCGTCAATCAAAAGTCTCAACCCTTCCAGCCGCAGGAGATTTTCGAGTACTGCTTTTACGCCATTGGCAACGCCGACGCCCGGCCCAAATGCAACGATATCATTTTCCTCGACAGCTTTCAAAACCGCATCAATTGCTTTTGCACCGATTTTGCCAGACGAATCTTCAGCCAGAGAAATTGTCGTATAACAGGGTTCGATAGCCGCCACAATCGGCAATATACTTTGCGGCACAGCGACTCTGACAAGGCCGGCACCGCTTCGCAGCGCGCTTTTGCCGGCAATTGCCGCAGCACCGCTGAAACCGACACTGCCCGCTATTATGCAAACCTTTCCGAAATCGCCCTTATGAGTATCAATCGCTCTTGGTTTTATCTTCGGGATATTTTTTATTATCTGCATATAAACTCCTTTATCGAAACATTTTACATATAACACAAGGTATGGTCAATAAAAGAATTGACATCAATAGATGAGTTGACATATTGTTTATTTATCTATTCTTAAGATAGAAAGGCTTGACCATGAAACAAAGTTTTGTAACCGTCACTGTTCTTGTTTTATGCAATTTGGTTTTTGCACAAACCACTTCTATTTTTCCGGCAGACAACGCTAAGCAGGTAAATCCGGACACGCATCTGATGCTTACTTTCCCCGGTGAGCCAACCTTAGGTGATTCAGGACAGATTCGCATTTATGACGCGGCAGACGACCGGCTTGTTGACGTTCTTGATATGAGCATCCCTGCCGGCCCGACAACCAGCGACAAAACCTCTGTACCTTATACCGCAATTCCTTACAAATACGTCTCCGGCCGCTTAACCAATGCCAACACTAAACCGGGAACTCCATCCGGCACTGCACTCACCACGTCCGACAACTATCAGCTCACGATTATCGGAGGCTTCACCGACGCGTTTCACTTTTATCCGGTGATAATCCACGGTAGCGTGGCGACGATATATCCTCATAATAATCTTCTGGATTACAATAAAACATATTACGTACAGATTGACCCCGCAGTACTGACCCTAAGCGATGGCACTTTCTCCGGAATCACAGGGAAAACAGGATGGACCTTCACAACGAAAAAAACACCACCATTAAAAAATAAACAGCGGCTCGTAGTCTCCGGCGAGGGCAAAGGTGATTTCAGCACCGTGCAGGGAGCGATAGATTTTCTCCCCGATAAAAATCCCAAACGTGTAACAATATTTATCAAAAACGGCACGTATGAGGAAATAGTATATTTTCGCAATAAGACAAACATCACCTTCCTCGGCCAGGATAGGAATAAAACTATAGTATGTTATGCCAATAATGAAGTCTTCAACCCGCATCCGTCAAATGTAGCCACCAACGAGTGGCCGGGCACTTTCCCTTCCCGCCGTGCTGCGTTCATGGGAGATAATTCAAAAGGCATTCACCTGATAAATTTCACTATCAAAAACTTAACGCGAGGTCAGGCCGAAGGTCTGCTTTTGATGGGCGAGCAAAATATCGTCAGCAATGTTAATATTGTAGGTTCAGGTGACGCCTTGCAGGTCAACGGCTCGGTTTACCTGACCGACTGCAAAATTACAGGCGATGGAGATATAATCCTCGGCCGCGGGCCTGCGTTCTTCAATAACTGCGAACTCATTTCAACCGGCGGCACCTTTATGTGGATTCGCAACACAGCCGCTAACCACGGCAATGTCTTTTTGAATTGCAGGTTTCAAACTTTAAATGGACGCGAAACTGAAATCGCCCGTGCGCCCACCAATAAAGGCAATAATTACCCATACTGCGAAGCGGTATTAATAAACTGTGCCCTTTCAGGCATCAGCCCTGTCGGCTGGGGCCCTGTGGGCGGCGATACGTCGAATGTCCATTATTGGGAATGCAACAGCACTGATTTCGATGGTAAACCAATTGATGTGAGCCGGCGCAGCGGCGTTTCCAGACAATTGGATAAAAAGAAAGACGCCGAGATAATCAAAAATTACAGTAATCCGGCTTATGTACTGGGCGGCTGGAAACCGAAGTTTTAATCGTCGCAGCCGGCTTTAGCTTTAAGTTGAAAATTGGTTAATAAAGATTTGACAAGTAAACGGAAAGTTTTATACTTCTTAAAGAGACAACTTTTGAGGAAATAATGCAATTGGAGTTGTGGAAGAAAAACCCGAAAGTGGGTTTATCTGGAAATCATATAAACATAAGTTAGGCCAGTAACATTTCGCAAATACTGATGGAGGTGGGTCATGGGATTAGTAGAACTGAAAGATGAATATCAAGTCCTCCGAGAAGAAATGCTTCATCGTTTTGAAAAATTGTATGATGTGGAGAAGTATGGAGTTGGTAGTATCCTAGCCTTGATTGGCTTTAGCGATACCCTCCATTGTGAGAAAATAATCATCTTGATAGTGCTCGAATCCTTGATCCTCATCCTCGGCATATTCGTTATGAATGAATTCATGATGATTTATCGGCTTGGCACATACATAGCGATTTTCAGCGAAGGTAAGGATGCGAATTCTGCCAAGTGGATTCGAATAAGTCGTCGAGGCCATGACTGCTTACAGGCTATCAACGGCAACTTGCCAAAATTCAAGTTGAAAGTGGGGTTTCCATTTACATACGGATGGGGTTCTGATTCTGCGCAATTTGCTATCGCATTACTTGTTCTGCTGATGGCAAGCTGGGGGAGCTGGTTGGTTACGCGACCAGCATTTAACTGGCAAATCATTTTCCCTATTCTACCGCTTATAGGAATTCTCTTTAATGTGCTATGGTTGGTTTGGGGGGTAAAAAAATACCGAAAGACAACAGAAGAGAATTGGATGAAAATCCAAAAGGCATGGGGGACCACCACCTTTCCTGACCCTTATGAGAATACAACGAACACGAAATAACTTAACCATTGCACTGAAGCCAAGCTGCAAAATCGCGGCTGGTTTAGCTCCTCGTTAGCATCTTTACCAAAAATATGAGGAAGGGATAATAGCACACCTATCCGCCGACAAATCATTAGTCTTTGGTTTTGAGTGCCTATCTTTCAATCATCGCAGCCGGCTTTAGCCTCAATTGTCATATCGGCGAAAAGGCCTGCTTTGTATTTATGAAAGCCGAGCGAAGCTATCATAACTGCGTTATCCGTACAGTATTTTTTAGGCGCAACCAGCAGTGTTCTGCCGGTTTGCTGAGTCATTTTTTCAAGTTCGTTTCTTAAAAGCGTATTGGCCGCGACTCCGCCGCCGAGCAGAATTGTTTTCGCTCCGATTCTATCGGCAGCCATTTCAGCTTTCCCAACGAGAACATCTATAACAGCCGCCTGGAACGACGCGGCGATATCAGCGATTTCCTTTGGGTTCATCTTTTCGATGCGATTTCCCCCCTTCATATCCTTGCCGCAGCAATGATAAAGAACCGCTGTCTTTAAACCGCTGAACGAGAAATCGAGCGAATCCTTCGCAAGCATCGTTCTGGGGAATTTAATCGCGGCAGGATTGCCGTCTTTTGCGGCCTTTTCAATACTCGGCCCGCCGGGGTATGGCAGATTTAAAATCGACGCGACTTTGTCGAATGCTTCGCCCGCCGCATCGTCAATAGTCGAGCCGAGCAGATGAAGATCGAGAATATTTTTGCACTCATACAAACTCGTATGCCCGCCGGAAACAACCAGCGCAACGGCAGGAAGCTGTAAGTTCTGTTCATCCATCATTGCCGATTGAAGATGAGCGTGTATGTGATTTATCGCAATCAGCGGTTTTTCCAAAGCAATCGCAAGTGTCTTCGCGGCAGTCAGTCCGACGATAAGCGCAACGGCAAGCCCCGGCTGATTGGCGACAGCTACCGCATCAATCGAATCCTTATCGAGTCCCGACTGTTTAATCGCCTGTTCTACAATCGGATAAATTTTTTCAATATGAGCCCGCGACGCGATTTCAGGCACAACACCGCCGTATTTCTGGTGAAGCTCTATTTGCGAAGAAATGACATTTGACAGTACTTCTGACCCATTGCGTACCATCGCCGCGGCAGTTTCATCGCAGCTTGTTTCTATACCGAGAATATTAATGTCAGATTTCATCTGGCCAAATGATAATGAATTGCACCGGATATGTCAATTTAACTGGAAAATAAAATACAGGCTAAAGGCCAAGGATCTCCTTGCAGAAATCGGGAAACTTCGCCAAAAGATATTCCTTTTCCATCTCCATTCTTTCCTGCGGTAAATGCCTGTCAAAAAGACAGACGAAATACTCCCTGTCTGTCTCGTACTTATCCTGTCTTGAAATTGTGCCGCCTCTGTTAATAACCTGCCCGTCATGAAACTTCAGGGCGATATTAAGTTTATCTCCTTCTTTAAATGCCAACCCCTGCGGGTTAATATCCGGAATGAAAAACCTGACAGCCTTTGCTGAAAGGCCTACCACCTGCAGCCGCATACCCACAATCGCCGGAGCCGCCGCCAGCGGATAAGCTATCCTGCGGCACTGACGCCTGTCGTCGGTTTGTCTTCTATCGGCCTTGCGATTGTTAGTCTCAACATCCTGCGGATTCTCTCTCCGCTGACCTTTTCTTCTATCTATGCCGTCCCATTTCATAAGATTACCTCCTTACTTTAATTTTAAGGCTGCCGTTTCGCTTTTACAAGTATAAAAATCTGCCGCAATATACTTTTAATGACTCTAATAGGCGTAAACCTCAGGGGTATCAGTTCTGCCTGAACAAGCCCTATACGCCCCCTTATCGGCAAAGAATCGCCGACAATTTGAATATTTTTTTTATCCCTACAGCCAAAACTTATTTTTTCAGCAGTTCTGATTAAAGGCAGTTGCTCAGGAGCCAATCCTATTAAATCACAACATATAACCTCTGCGGCCATTGGGTCAACAGACCCAATCAGCCAGCCGAACTGTTTCGGATTTCCCCTTATCGGCCCGGGACCTTCCATTGCTGCAATACCATCAATAATTGTCAAAACAGGATTAAGCAGTTTATAAATATCTATAAGCATTGTGCAAAAATCGTCAAAATTTGCCCCTTTTTTGTAATGCCATACTGCTTTTGCTTTGCCGCTTACACAGCCGAACATATTTTTAACGGCAATTGTCGCGACAAGCTGTTGATGAGTTTTCAGTTTCGGCAGGTTTATAATTTTATCGGCTTCGAGCGCATATCGGCTGATACCCACGCGGGTTCGACAGGTTTCGAGCCTGCGTTTGACAGGTTCGTCAAGCTGCCTTATGGGAACGCCGAGTTTTTTTAAAGGTTCGACAATACCGATTGCTTCTGCGCAGGTCTGTGTATTTGCCCATGCGGGCGAATCGGCAACAAACGGCCTGACGCCATAATCGAGAAGAATTTTCGCAAGTTCGATAATTACGGCAGGGTCGGTCTGCGTGGCACAACTCGCAGGTCTGGGCGCTATCATATTGGGCTTTATAAGAACGCTGTCGCCTTTGCTTATTAGAGATTCGATGCCCCCGTGAAACTCAAAATGCTTCAGCAACGCCGCCCGTACCTTTTCAGGCTCATAATCGCTGCATTTAGTAAGTGAAACTTTTGTCTGTGCCATTCTGCGTTAAGATTTTAACATCATCTCCGTTTTTTTCAAGAAATTGTTTGCAGGTTTGCTTTACCAGTCAGGCTCGTCAGGTTATAATGTATTGCGAATGAAAGAACTTTTGAAAAAACTTATTCGGGCAAAATCAACGACCGAGACCGGCGAAGTCAAATGCGCCAAAGTTCTGGCCGACTTTTTCAAGGCAGCCGGTTTAAAGCCGCGAGTCAATGTCTGGGACAAAAACCGCGCAAATGTTACCGTCAGACTTAAATCCGCGGACAAAAAACCCGGATTACTGTTTGTCAGCCATCTCGATGTCGTACCGGCCGAAACCAACTCTTTGTTTCAGCCTGTCGAGCGGAATGGCAAAATCTTCGGCAGAGGCGCCTGCGATATGAAAGGCGGAATCGCCTCTGCAGCATCGGCCATCGTCGAAATATTTAAATCCGGGATTAAATTACAGGGCGATGTAATATTTTCCGCAACGGCCGGCGAGGAAACAGACAGTGCAGGTATAAAAAAAATTACAAAATCTTTCAAGAATAAAAATCTTTGCGGAATAATCGTTCCCGAACCGACCGATTTTGACCTTGTTACAGCTCATCGCGGACTTCTGTGGCTTGAAATTATTACAAAAGGCAAATCCGCACACAGCTCAATGCCATATCTCGGAATAAACGCGATAGACTCGATGAGAATGTTTCTCGACAAACTCGACGATTTCAAAATTATCGGCACAAACAAACTGCTCGGCAAAGCATCTTTGAGCGTAAACAAAATCAACGGCGGCACTGCATCCAATATCGTACCTGATTTATGTTCTGTCCAGATTGATATTCGAACAATCCCCGGCCAAAACATTCAAAAGATTGTCGGCGATCTCAACAAAATACTTGCCCGGCTCTCGAAACAGAATCCGCAGTTCCGGGCCGAGCTGAATATTCTTCGCGATTCCGGTTCAATGCAAACCAGCGAAAAAACGGAATTTGTAAAGCAATTAAAACATCTTTTAAAAACAGAGCCTAAGCCTGTGCCTTTTACAACAGATGCGCCATATCTGGTCACATTAAAAACACCGATAGTTATTTTCGGCCCGGGCGAGCCTTCGCTTTGCCACAAACCAAACGAACATATCAAAATTAAAGATTTGCAAAAAGCGAAAGATTGCTACAGGAAGATTGTTCTGCATTTTGTCGGTTAACTTTCGTTCGCTCAAAATTAAACTGCAACGGAAAACTCATATATCCTTGCCCTTCCGGACCGAATCATTCGCAATACTCTAAACTACTTTTGCGGCCCAAAATCCTTCAATTGAGGAAAGACGGCATGAGGTTCTGTTTGATACCAGAAAGCCACAGATGAAATATTGTCCTCCAAAGGCTGATATATCCCGTTTTCTTTCCAGCCGAGCGCCTGAATTGTAACTTTCAGTTCTTTTTCAAATCTGATTGGATCGGTAATATGCCAGCGGTATAATCCGAATTTGACACCTGCAATTTCACCATCGGTCAGACTTTTACCTTTCGGATATATTACCTGATTAAGACCGGTGTAAGGCGTATTAAACACCTTATATTCTCTTTTATCCGGGGCATCGGCTCTTGGTCCTTCGAAATTATATGAGCCGCAAAAATAGTCTTCTGTGCCTGTGCCGCAGATTGTCGGGTAAGCTTTGTCGCCGTCAAAGTAGAATTTAATTTCACCCTCGCCCCACCAGCCGTTGCTTTTAGTCTCCCAGCACATATAAGTTCCAGCGTATTGGCCTTTTCCTTTTATACCGTCAATTATTGTATAAACCTGTTTACGGGGGAGCGGATTTACACTCCTAAACTGAGCGTGCAGATATGCTGCGTCTTTCGGCACTTTTGCAAGTACATAATCAATCTGATAATACAGTGTCATTTTCCTGGAGTCTATATTTGTCATAGTGATTTTTGCGCTTTTACGGAATGGCATCGTCCAGTAACAATTAAAACCGCTTCCCGGATTCACGCAGACCGGCAGAGATGAAAACTGCATATACTGTCCCAAACCGGCGGCAAAGAAATCGCCGACCGGACATTCGATGGAAGGCGTTTCTTCGCCATCCCAATAAACACGCAAAATATTAAGACGATTGTTTCCCGTAGGCGTCATCCAGATATGTTGAATCGCACCGGGGCCTTTTATATCGGCCATAACAAATGTCTGGTTCGGCTCAATATGAACGTACGGATTGACTTTCCATCCCGTGCCAAGCTCGCTTGATGCGTGAGCGGCAGAACCTTTTTCCTGCGGAGTTGCCCCGCCTTTGCCCTTTTCACCGGTAATGTTCTCAGGACTTATAGAACGCGTTTTAGCATCAGACATTAATGGCAGGTTCCCGAGATTCACCGTCAGACCGTCAAAACCTGCAGCCATTACACTTGCTCCAAGAATAAAGACAATAATCGTTTTAAAATAATTTCCACGCATTGAATTTACTATTCTCCGAATAAATTTTACGCGATTGTTTCTTCCAGTTTCGCGAGAATATCCTGCCCTTTTCCCACCTTGTTGCCGTTGGGACTTTGCCAGTTGACTGAAGAATTGTTTTTGAGAATCTCCTCTACTTTTCTGCACGCAAGAATAACCGTAGCGTGATTTTTATTGCCCATCAGTCTGCCGATTTCCGGGAACGACATATCCGTATACTTTCTGGCCAGATACATACTAAAAGACCGGGCAAGACTTACGGTCCTGTCTTTTTTGGAAGAATGTACGTCGGCCGGCGTGATGCCGAAGAACGTCGTAACTGCCGCTTCGATATCTGAAATATGAACAATCGGGTCTGTTCTCGAAATATGTTCGGCAAGAACCTGCCTCGCCATTTCAGGTGAAATCTTCTCATTGCACAGCGATGAATAGGCGATAAGCTTTAAGATAGCTCCTTCCAGTTCCCTTATATTCGAGCGGATATTCTCAGCGATATAGCTGACAACCTTATCCGGAAGCTCTTTATTCATTGCCGCTGCCTTTTGACAGATAATTTTGCAGCGTGTCTTAACGTCCGGCGGTTCTACTTTTACCACCATTCCAGATACGAATCTGTTTACCAGACTTTCGCATAGCTGGCCTATCATTTTCGGATGGGCGTCCGAGACCAGCACTACTTTTTTGCCCGCCATATTTATCGTATTAAACGTATGCAGGAATTCTTCCTGCGTTGATGGTTTGCTGGCCAGGAAGTGTATATCGTCAATAGCCAACAAATCCATTTGCCGGTATCGCCTCCTGAAAGCATCCAGCTTCTTGGTCTTCAAGGCCAGCACAAACTGATTGGTAAAGTCCTCCGCTGACACATATAGCCAATTGGCTGTGGGCCGGGTCCGGCTCATCATATTGCAAATCCCTTGCATCAGATGCGTCTTACCAAGGCCATATCCTCCATGAATAAACAGCGGATTGAACGGACTTACTTCTTCAGATACTAAACTTACCGCTGCGTTGTAGGCCAATTGATTGGATGGTCCTACAACAAACGATTCGAGCGTCATCTTCAGCGAACGTCCCGTTATCTGCCGGTCGCTTATTCTGCTTCGAGTCGTTTTATTCTGAGCCTTCTGAACAAGTTCTGCCTGACAATCGAGCTGCGTTCGTCTCTGATTGCCGCACAGTTCGGGCTCAATATTAAAAGTAATTTTTTTCACGGAACCGGTAATTGTTTCAACAGCCGCCGTTATATCGGATAAAAAATGGCTCTCTATCCAGCTCCCGACAAAAGGATTTGGAACGCCTATTTTTAAATAATCATCCGCTATCGTAAATCTGGTCGAATTCCTGAACCAGACACGATACTTCTGCTGACCTACTTTTTCAGCGAGAAGCTGGTTGATTGCGGTTATCTCATCCTTGATTATTGTCTGCATATAAAACTTCTGTTATGAAACTATATATTATAAATAAAATACTTGTCTGAATATACGTCTTTGTCTTTAGTAAATCAATGCAGTTTTGTCAAAATTCTTTTCCACTGCACAGATAATTCTTAAACACAAAACGTTGTGAGAAAAAAAATTTTGTTTTGAACAGGTTTTACACAGCCCTAAACTGCTTTGTGGAAAAAATGTGGATGATAATTTAATTATTAGCTGATTTAAAAAATGTTTATTTTAGTTTTTTTGGAGAATCGCGGCATAAGCACCGTCGCAATCGTAAGTTCCGGCAGAGGGAAGGAATATTTTTTCTTTTTCGAGCGAAAATTCAGGTTTTTGTCTGATAAAATTATTCACAACATCGATATTTTCCTGATTTAATATGCTGCAGGTGCTGTAACAGATTTTACCACCCTCTGTTACAATCGAAGAAGCAAACTCAAGCAGCTCAACCTGGGTTTTTGCAAGTTCTTCAATTCGTTTTTCATTTAACCGAAGCCGTACTTCAGGTCTTTTCGCCAATACGCCTGTATTCGAGCATGGAACATCGAGCAATACCGCGTCCGCCGAAGCAGGCTGGCAGGCTTCTTTAAGAAAATCATCGTAACCTAATACTTTTACGGATGTTACCCCGAGCCTTTGAATATTTTCGCCAATCCTGGTCAATCTTGAATTATCTTTATCTGTTGCAACTATAACACCTTTGTCACAAGTAAGTTCCGCTATTTGAGTCGTCTTTGTACCGGGCGCGGCACAAATATCCAATATCTTCCAGCCGGACTGCGGATTTAACAAAGTAACAATGGAAGATGACGTTGCATCCTGTATTGTAAAAAGACCTTCTTTAAAGGCCTTAAGTTCAGCAATATTGCCTGACTTGTTTATCCTGACCATCTTATATTGTTCAGCAAAATCACAATCTACCCCCTGGCTTATCAGGATTTCAAAAAGTTCTATTGCGGTTAATTTAAGTCTGTTGGGTCTTGCATAAACTGAAGGTCTGCGATTTGACGCGAAACAAATATTTTTTGTCTGCTCGAAATCGAACTGGCCGAGCCACTGCTCGACGAGCCATAAAGGCAGTGAAAACGCACTGCTCAGATATTCGGCTTTTTTCTTATTTACGTCCGGCAGGATATCGATATTAAATTCACAGCCGATGGTCGGACTTAACGGCAGAGTTTTTCGTGAATCAGCCTTGCCTAAATCCGCTGATTTGTTTTTTATTGAAGCGCAAACTTTTCGCAGTACCGCATTTATAAAGCCCGCTGCTTTTTTCGAGCTGATTTTCTTCGCCAGGTCAACTGCTTCGTTGACAATGGCATAATCAGCCTGACTGGTAAAAACAAGCTCATAAACAGCAATTCTCAAACAATTAAGAATCTTTGTCGGAATATTCTTTATGGGCTGAACTGAACTTTGTGCGATGAGATTATTAATAAACCCATAATTTCTTATTACGCCGAATGTGATATCAACAAGAGCTGCGCGATTCTGTGTTTTATCGCCGAACTTTTCGACAAGCTCAGCACAGTTATACTCTGACACCTTAAAATTATTTAAAACTTCCCACGCAGTTCGCCGCGGACTAAATTGAGGAGCTTTCATTACCCGTTTTCCTCAAGGGGCACAAAAAAATCACCTGCCCCGCTTCCCCTGCCGTTTAAAAACGACTTAAAATCCATTATTTTCCCGCCATGCGGTTTAATTTCCAATATCTTTATACTGCCCGTTCCGCAGGCAATATTAAATTCTGCGTCAACCAGCCCCGCCCGGTCGTGTTTTGCATGTTCATCCGTAACTATTGTTTTTGATATCGCCGCCGGGCACTTTTTGCCGTTTTGAGCGGAAACAAAACACGCCGCAGCCCCCGGCCAGGGACAAAGCCCTCTTACCTTATTATGTATCTGCCTGGCCGATAATGTAAAGTCAATTCTGCCATCGCTTTTTTTCAGTTTCGGGGCCGACGTCGCCAGTGAATTATCCTGTTTGGCATAAACAGCGGTACCGGCCTGGATTTTATCGATTGTTTCAATCAGCAGAGGCGCCGCAACTTTCGCGAGGGCGTCATGAACAATGTCGGCTGAGTCATCATCTGCAATTTTCATTTTAGCCTGCGCCAGCATCTCGCCCGCGTCCATCTTCTGGGCCAGTGTGATAATTGTTACGCCGGTTTCTGTTTCGCCGTTGATAATCGCCCAGTTAATTGGAGCGGCGCCGCGGAATTTGGGCAGCAATGAACCGTGAACGTTTATCGCGCCTTTGGGAGGAATATTTATAATGTCAGGTGAAATCTTCTGGCCGAATGCGATGACAACAAGCAAATCGGGAGCAAGTTTTTTAACAAGCCCTGTGCCTTCGGCGCTGTTTATATCCTCAATGGCGGTAAACGGTATATTATTCTGCTGTGCCCGCTGCGCGACATCATTGGCCCGCAATTTTCTGCCCCTGCCGGCCTGTTTATCCGGATGAGTTATAATATGCAAAAGCTGATGATTCGATGCTTTTAAGGCATTTAAGGAATCAACCCCAAACTGACCGCAACCACAATAAACTATTTTCATTTTTTCTGCTGCTCGTAATCTTTGCGAAGTTGTCTGAGCTTCCTGCGGGCAGCAATCTTCGCAACCGTAGAGAGCTTATCTGCTATAAGGGTTCCATCGAGATGGTCGCATTCGTGCTGAAATATCCTCGCAAGATGACCCTGGCACTCTTCTGTAAATTCTTTGCCGTCAAGTCCCTGTGCTTTTATCGAACATTTCGAATATCGCTTAATACTGCCCCAGACACCCGGCAGAGACAAACAGCCTTCTTCATTTGCCACAAGATTGCCGGAAGACGTAAGCATTGGGTTTATATAAACCTTCGCGTTTTCTTTGGTGCCGTCCGGAGAAGCCACAAAAATTCTCAATCCCACTCCCGCCTGCGGCCCGGCAAGCCCGACGCCTTTATGCTCAACCATTATATCTTTCATTTTTTCCGCAAGGGCGCAGATAGCATCGTCAATCTTCTCTATCGGCTCGGCCCTTCGCAAAAGCACCGGCATCGGCCATCGGGTAATGCAGCATTTCTTAACGTCATCAATCGTCATCAGCCGCTCCTGTCTGACGTATCGTCAAATTCATCGCCTTTAAACGTATGACCGAGATAGCTCTTGCGGACAAGTTCGTTTTTGACTATCTCCGCGGGACTGCCCTCGGCAATAACCCTGCCGTGGTCGATTATGTACGCCTTGTCGGAAACCTCAAGTGTCCGTTCGACATTATGGTCTGTTATAAGGATACTTACTCCCGACGCGACCAGCCTGTGAATTTCACCCTGCAATTCTTCGACGGCTATCGGGTCAACGCCGCTGAATGGCTCATCGAGAAGAATCAAAGACGGATTTGTAATCATCGCTCTGGCAATCTCAAGTTTTCTTCGTTCGCCGCCGGAAAGAAGCCTTGCGTGACTGTTGGCGACTTCCTCAAGCGCGAAACGCTGGATAAGTTCCTCGGCTCTGCGCTTCCGCTCTATAGCTGTCAGCGACATCGTTTCGAGTATCGCCAGCAGATTATCGCGAACACTGAGCCGCTGAAAAACGCTCGGCTCCTGTGAAAGATAGCCCATGCCCATACGGGCGCGTTTATACATCGGCAGAGTGGTAATATCCGAACCTTCAAAAACTACCGTTCCGCCTTCAGGCGTAATCATACCCATAACCATTCGGAACGAGGTTGTCTTTCCGGCTCCATTTCTGCCGAGCAGGCCGACGATACTTCGCTGCTCAACGGTAATGGATACCTGGTTGACAACGGTTCTGCCGGAATACTTCTTTACCAGACCATGTGTTTCGAGAAGAATCATATCTACCAAATTTTGCCTCCATATTTTTCAGCCGTCTATTATAACAGGCTTATCGAAGTCTGAAAACCTTCTTTTAAGGATTATTGCCGGTCTGAATCCATACATTTAAGGGTCAATAAATTCACCTCCGGCCTGCAAAAAAACCGTACCATAACCCTGCCGGACGTCCCTACGCCGGCGGAGGTAAATCCCGTCATATTTTTATACTGCCATCGGCCTTTTGCAAGGCTCTGGGGCACTTTTGCGCCTTTTATCAGGGCTTTCCCTCCCGGCAAACACACCTGACCGCCGTGAGTATGGCCGCTGATATAGAGATTGTAACCCAGTCTCTGGGCCTGCTTGTAGAGCTGCGGGCTGTGCGACAGCATAATTTTAAATTGTTCGGCAGGTATGCCCGCCGAAGCCTGCTGCATATCGGCCGCGTCGAAGACATAACAATCATCTACGCCTGCAAGGTAAATTTTATCTCCGCCGCGATCGAGAACGGTATTCTCGTTCAAAAGCACACAAACACCGAGACTTTGGAGAAATTGAGCCATTTCATAGTGGTCATGATTGCCGAGGACGCCGAATATTTTGTCTGTTTTGATATTACTGATAATTCTTTTCATCTCTGTTTTTGTCTTCTCGATGTCGTATCTCTCATAAAGACTGTAATCTCCGCCGAGAATGCAATAATCGCATTCGATATCTTTTATATAATCGATTATCTTATCGACAAGTCCGTCAAAACATTCGATATGTACATCGGATATCAGCAGGATACGGCAATTATCTAACCCCTTCGGCAGATTCTGCAATTCAATAACTTCATTGGTCATAGCAAGGGCTTTTGCGTTAACAAGGCCCCGCTGCCCAAGACCGGTTGCTTTCAGAAGCAGATGTATCAGGGGCGACCACGTGCGGACCTGTCTGAGCCTTCTGAAAAAGCCGTGTTTTGAATACCTTCCCTCCTTTTTTCTGTATTCTTCAACAAAATTTCTATTGGGATGTATTTTTTTCATACTGGTCGGTTCGCAAAAATCCGTAAAAACAACGTTGACTATTTGCTTGTCTTATATTTAAATAATAACCTTAAAGTATCGAATAGTCCAGATGAAAGGTTTTTGCTTTTAAAGGAAAAGAAACCATGAGTAGAACTGTATTATTTTTACTTGTACTCGCCGCCATATTATTCACCGTTGAAACCGCCCGCTCTCAGGAGCCGGTTGTTCCATCGCAGCCTCAGCAGCCGCAGGGAATCGCTGTGCCGCAGGACCCGAATTATGTGGTTATGGTTCTCGACGGCAATGAACTGACTATCGGCAAGGCAAAGTTTTTCACGCCTGATTTTGATTACGCTACACTGGAAAATGTTGCCGATTTCTGGCTTAATACCCAGCTTCTTTACGAAGAAGCCGTAAAAAGAGGTATCGATAAAGACCCCAAAGCCAAATTTCTTGCCGATATCAGCTATAAAAAAGTAATTGCCGGCGAACTGATTGAAAAAAGCAGAAGTACGGTAAAAATCAGCGATGAACAGGTAAAAAAATATTACGAAGATAACAAGGAAACAGACCCCGGTTTCAGGGAGCCAAACTATTTGAGTTTCTCACATATAACAGTTGAAACTCTCGAACAGGCTCAGGAGGCGCTTAAAAGAATAAACAGCGGCGAAGAAATCAACGAACTCGCAAAGTCATTATCTGTCGCCGGAGACGCTAAAAAAGGCGGCCGACTTACTAAATCTACCGAACTGAACATTCAAACCCACTTTGGACAGGAATTGCTCGACGCACTGCTTAAAGCTTCCGAAGGAGATATCGTAGGGCCGGTAAAAGGCAAAAATGGAAAATATGAAATCGCCAGGCACGAAGGGAAAAGAGCATCGCGTATAATGGAATTTGACAAGGTTAAGGATCGGATAAAGGCAAAGCTCGAAGGTCAGGCCAAAAACAAAGCCGTTGAAGACCTGATACAAAGCCTGAAGGAAAAAGCCAAACAGAGATACAAAAAGATGGGCATCTTAAGCGAAAAAGATAATGCAGAAAATGTGAATGAAAAATCTGAAAAGAAAAAATAATTAATTATTGACAGCTTTTTTTAAAAGCGTTAACATAACTATAGGTAATTAAAAGGTTGCTTTAAAGACAAAACTTTTTGTCATCCACAAAGCAACCTTTTTCATTTTCTAAAAAACCCCGGAAGGAAACGCACACTCTCTTTGATTCTTCGCAGCCATATTTTCAAATGCGCGGCAGCTTTAATAATCGTCAGCCCTGAAATGGCATTGGCTCCTGTATCTAATGCCGCCAGTACATCGAAAACTTTTTCCGGTTTTCCCATATCGAGATAAACCAGCAATACGCCTTTGACAAGCTCCCAATTCGATGGAGCCAGTTCAAGTACATAATCGAGGAATTGTATGGCGTCATCCTGTTCGCCGCGCATAGTGAGCGATTTGGCCAGATGGAGATAATTTAACGCGTTTGTCGGTTCAAGTTCTGAAACTCTTAGAAAACAATGAGTCGCATAGTCGGTCTGACCCAGTTCCATCATAATTACGCCTATCGCATCGAGAATCTCCGGCTGGCTGATATCAAGCTCAAGCTCGGCGGCAAGCAGTGAAAACGCCTCATCCCTCTCCGACTGCGCAAGTGCAAGCTGCGCAAGCCGAAATCTCGGACCGGCCGTATTTCTGTCAATCCTTATTGCCTGAAGATATAGTTTCGCCGCTTCTTTTATTCTGCCGGCATTCAGCTCTATCTCGCCGAGATAAAATAATGCCTGCGCCGATTCCGGCTCTACTTCCAGTATCCTGCGGAACTTCTCAGCGGCAGAAACAATATCGCCGCAGTGAAGAAGAAACAAACCGAAATCAAATATAACCTCTTTGTCGCCGGGATTTTTCCTGAGTTCCGCGATAAAATGCTGCCACGCCATATCCTTATCGCCGAGATTCCAGTACCCCTGCGCAATGTGATAATTAATTTGCGGATGGTTCGGCTCGAGAGAAGCGGTCTTTTCCCAGCACCACACGGCCTTTTTAAAATTGCCCTGAATGAAAAATGAATTGCCTATATTATAAAAACAAAGCGGACAGGCGTCGTTTATCTGTTGAGCAAGGTAAAACATATGCTCGGCCATCTCGTAATTGCTCATCTCGGTATAAGTGATTATCCTGTTGCAGTAGCCCGGTTCGAAATCGGGGTCGATTTTTTCAATCTGTTCAAATAGATTCAGCGCCAAATCGTACTGACCTGTGCGGGTATAATCGATCGCAAGACAGTTCAGCGTTTCAATATCATCAGGATTCATATTTAACGCCAACTTGTATTCTTCTATCGCGTAGTCAAACCTCTCCATCGCATCGAGCGTAAGAGCCTTATTGAAATGCCATCTGTCATTGGCCGGGTTGATATCGATTGCCTCGTTCATCGCCGAAAGGGCCTCGTTCATTCGGCCTTCTTCGTAAAGCTCATAGGCCTTTATGGCCTTTTGCTCAGCCTGGTCCCATGAGTTGAACTGGTCGAACTGTTCAAACCCGCTGTCAGAATTCATATAATCTCCCTATAAATCTATAGTTATCCGCAATTCAAATCGGCACAAATAACCGGTCTGCTTAGTCCGAAAAATGCCTCTTTCGAAAATTTACAAAAAACAGGTAATTTATGTGGAAATTAACCCCCTAAGTCTTTAAAATATGGCAGGTTAGCGGAAAAATCTCAATCTATGCTTATCTGCCTGCGTCATTGGCCGCTGCCTTTTTCTGGAAAATACTTGTTTTTGGTCTTATAATGCTTGTGGAATTTTCAGGTTTATCCGCCGATGGCGGAATTACAATAAGGAGTAATCGATTATGATAAAACAGATACAGGGAAAACTTACTGCCGAAAAGGCGAAATTCGCGATAGTTGTAAGCCGCTTCAACGAGTTTATCACTTCCAAACTTCTCGCGGGCGCCATCGATGCCCTGCAGAGGCACGGCGCTGAAGACGAGCAGATTACAGTTGTCTGGGTTCCCGGCTCTATAGAAATCACACCAGCTGCCAAGAAGCTCGCTGCCGGCGGAAAATTCGATGCCGTTATTTGCATCGGCGCAATTATCCGAGGCCAGACGAATCACTACGAATATGTCGGCCAGCAGGTAAGCCGCGGCGTCAGTCAGATTAACTACGACACCGGGATACCGACTATTTTCGGTGTCCTGACCTGTGACACAATAGAGCAGGCGATAGAACGGGCCGGCACCAAGGCCGGCAACGCCGGCGCAACTGCCGCTGTCAGCGCGATGGAAATGGTAAACGTGCTCTGTCAAATATAAACAGAAATAAGAATACTTATGCCTACAACCGATAGAAGAACCAGGGCAAGAGAGCTTGCAATGCAGGCTATCTGCCAATTGGACGTTCAGGGCGATGCGGTGCTGAATATGCTCGGCCGTTTCTTTGCCGAAAATACCGATGACCCCGCGACACGGGAACTGGCTGAGAAATGGGCGAAAGGCGTATGGAAATCCATAACTGAATGCGATAGTCTTATTTCCGTCGCCGCCGTCAAGTGGGAGCTATCGAGATTAAATCAGGTCGACAGAAGTATTTTGCGGCTTGGGGCATATCAGTTAAAATACTGCCCGGATATACCGGCCAAAGTGGTGATTAACGAGGCGATAGAGCTTGCAAAAAAGTTCAGCGCCGAAGCGTCACCGGCATTTGTTAATGGTGTTATGGACGCAATCTATAAAAAATTGAAGATGGATTCGGAAAACAAATGCGAAAAATAGTAATGCTCAACCAGAAAGGCGGCGTAGGCAAGACAACTTCTGTTGTCAACATCGCTGCCGCTCTCGCCCAAAGCGGCGCAAAGGTCGCTGTTGCCGACTTTGACCCGCAGGCGCATCTTACGATACACCTCGGCGTCGAGCCTGACAGCGTCGAACTCGGCACTTACAGGGTTCTTAGCGGTTCCGCTGATTTTGACCAGGCTCTTATCAAAGTCCGACCTAACCTGTTTCTGCTCGGATCTAATATCCACCTCGTCGGAGCCGAAAGCGAGCTGGTCAGCGTCGTCGGCAGGGAAATCATCTTTCGCGAAGCGGTTTCCAAATCGAAGCAGAATTTCGACTATCTGATTATTGACTGCCCTCCTTCGCTAAGCCTTTTGACGCTTAACGCCCTTGCCGCCGCTGAAGAAGTAATTATTCCTCTCCAGCCGCATTTCCTGGCGCTTCAGGGACTGGGTAAACTCCTGCAAACCGTAACTCTCGTCAGCAGACGGATAAATCCCTCGTTGCGGGTAAGCGGAATACTCCTGTGTATGTTCGACAGCAGAACGTCCCTGTCGGAAGAAATTAAAAATGATATCGACAAATTTCTCGACAGCGCAAGAGAGACGGACCTGCCCTGGAACAAGGCACGGATAATCCCTGTTTTCGTACGAAGAAATATTAAGCTGGCAGAGGCTCCCAGTTACGGCAAAACTATCTTTGAGTATGAACCTGAATGTAACGGCTCAAAAGATTATCAAATGATTGCCGATTATCTTCGCAATGGCGCTGTACCGGCCGCCGAACCGAAGCAGAATACCGTCGAAATTTCCAGCCAAACGCCTCAATAACGGTTTCGCCACATCCGACTATGAGAACTTTAAGATTTCTTTGTGATACGATAAATCAAAATACTGATGCGGTCCTCGCTGATACGCAGTTCAGACATCTTACGAAGGTTCTTCGCCTGAAAAACGGCGATTCTGTCGAGCTTTTCGACGGCAAAGGCGCACTCGCTCAGGCGGTTATTAAAAAAATCGAAAAAAATCACGCCGTACTGACCGTTAAAGATGTCAAAAACTACTCAAAACCTCAGCGAAATAGAATCATAATAGCCTCAAGCATCGCCAAAGGAGAGCGTTTCGAGCTGCTTGTCGCCAAATGCACGGAATTAGGCGTTGACAGAATCGTGCCGGTTATTTTCGAAAGAACCGTAAAGCAGGCACTGCAGCATAAACGGCTCGAAACAATCGCTGCCGAATCGACAAAACAGTGCCAGAGATTATTTCTGCCCGTAATCGACGAGCCGATGGATTTTAAGGAAATAATTAAAAAGTTAAAAACTGAATATCCCAACGCTAAAATTGTCTTTGGTTCTTTAACAGAAGGCGCCGAATCAATTATAAATTTTGATTTTGGCTCAAATGATTGTTTTGCCTTCATCGGGCCTGAAGGCGGCCTGACCGACGCTGAAGAAAATATGCTTAAGGAAATTAATGCGCAAGCCGTCAAACTTACGGATACAATATTAAGAATTGAAACAGCCGCAATCGTATTTGCCGCCTGTTTAACCGCTAAAAGAGATTTTGGAAAATAATATGACTGAACAAAATAATAAGCTTCTGCTGACAATCGCTGTTATGGCATTTGCATCTGTTATGTCCTTTTGGGCCCTTTCTGGCGGCCCGCTGGACAACCACGAATGTCTCGTATCGGTAACAGCAAGGGAAATGCTCGCAAATAACAACTGGATTGTCCCGACATTCAACGATGAAATCCGTCTCCAAAAGACCCCGCTTAACTACTGGCTTGTCGCCTCTGTCGCGAAAATAACCGGCAGCGTAAATGAGTTCTCCGCCCGCCTGCCAAGTGCCGTATTTGCGATTCTATCCGCCGCGGCCATTTTGTATTTCACTTCGCAATGGCTGGCCTTTCCAATCGCGATATTATCGACTGCCCTATGGATATCGACGCTGGGCTTTATCAGGTATTCGCATAACGGCCGGCCTGAAATGACGCTTTGCGCACTAATTATGATTTCAATGTTAAGTTTTTACTCCGCGATGAAAACACAGTCTCGCCGCCGCCAGGTTTCATATATGCTCGTATTCTGGCTCAGTTTCTCCCTTGCGATGCTCGCAAAAGGTCCTGCCCCGCTGGCTCTTGTCGTACCGCCGATTTTCTTTTACTTCGCCGTATTTCGGCAGTGGGGCAAATTAAAATTCACTCTGCCGATAATTGGTACGATTTTATTCCTGCTCATCGTTCTTCCCTGGCCCATAATCGCCTTTGAAAGAACTACCGGCAGCCTGTCTTTCTGGAAAAGAGAATTTATCGACCGCTTTCTGGGCGATTACGCCGCGGGCCGCAAACCATTCTGGTACTATCTGCAGGTCGTATTTTTATTTACCGCCCCGTTTTCCGCTTTCGTGCCTTATATAGTTGCGGCGCCTTTTTATTCCGTCTGGGAGAAAAAAAGGCCTCTCATGTGGTATTTATGGCTTTGGTTTGTCGTACAGATTGTGGTAATGAGCATTTCGGGCGGCAAACGTCAGCACTATATTCTCCCTGCTATGCCGGCTTTCAGTATTTTAGCCGCGATTTGCCTGTACGATATGATATTCGAACAGACAGCATTTAAGCTTAAGCAGGTTAAATCGCTTTTCATCGGTCATATAATCGTCATCGCCGCGGGCGTAATCGGACTTCTATACTGGGCGCTTACAAAAGAAAAGGCATTCATTTGGCCTTCGATTCATATTGCGATGATGATTTCCATTATGCTTGGGCTTGTAGTTGTCCTGTTCTTGCAAAAGCATAAAATCGCGGCGACCGCATTGCTTTTTGCCGGCTACGGCGCAATAGTAATGACGGTTTTCATTTATTTCCTGCTTCCGCTGGACTACAATAATCCATCGAGAATTTTCTCTCTCGAAATCGGCAGAACCGTCCCCTCCGATGAAAAACTCATCGCCTACCGCAGTGCCTCCGCTCGTACGATTCATTACGCAGGCAGAACTATTCCTGAAATTGCCGATTTCGATGAACTTTATAACAGGTACCTGCAGGGCCAGTGGATTATAGCCACAGGCAAAAGCTATGAGGAATTAGTTAAGGACGGCAGATTTAATACTGTCTTTTACAGACCCGTTGCAGAGCGTTCCGGCTCAAACGATATCGGGGGAGCGCTTCTTCATAACTCTACCGGGCCTGATGTGATTAAGGCACAAGAGAACGCAGAAATTCCATCTCCTGCTCGTTAAGCGGCTGTCCTTTTAACTGTTTGATTTTTTCCACAGTCTTGTCGAGATTAAAACCGCCCGACTTCAGCATCCATACCGCCGCAAGATACGAAACTCTTTTCTTGCCGGTATTGTCGTGCAAAAGTACGGGAATATTGGCTCTTTCGTCCATTATCTCCAGAAATTTGCCAGATGTTTCCAAATCGGGAATACCGTCATCCGCAACGTCTTTATCTATCGGAAGCTCTATATATGTTACGCCGTGGCTTTTCATCCAGGCCACTTCTTCATTGTGCCAGTTCTGTTCACGATGTTCGTCCGTCTTGCGTACATTTACGAATGCGGCAATGTGATACTTATATAAAAGACGTGTATAATCCATACCCCGCGGCTGGCCGCTCGTATAAAGAACTCCCGGCTTTATCACCTGAAAATTCTTTATATAAAAATGTTTTACAAGCACTACCGCCAAAAGGACTATTGCCGCTATCCATAACCATCCAATAACAGGATTTTTCTTTTTCGCCATTTTTTATCTGCCTTACTTTCTATAAACATTTCTGACCGCGTAGATTTTTCGGTCGGTCGCTTCGAAATACACCCTGCTTATCAGTTCGCCCAGGAGGCCGGTTGAAATAAAAATCAAACCCATAAGTAAAAGAACTATCCCTGCCGCGGCTAACGGTCCGTGAGCATCGAGTATCGGCACATTAAAATAAAGCTTGTCAAAAAGCACATAAGCCAAAATAAGACCGGAAATCACGAGACAGTAAAACGCGGCCTTGCCGAAGAAATGCAGCGGCCGGGTGATATAACCCAGAAGAAAACGAAGGGTAATCAAATCGAACGCCACTCTGAACGTTCGTGATATGCCGTAATTGCTCTTGCCTGCCGGTCTTTCAATGTTCTTAATCGGAATTTCAATAATCCTTGCACCGCTGGAGGAAACAAGGGCAGGAATAAATCGGTGCATCTCGCCGTAGAGTCTCAGGTCGTCGATTATCTGCCGCCGGTAAGCCTTGAAGGTTGTGCCGAAATCGTGAATATCCACGCCGCTGACCTTTGAGGCCATCCAGTTGGCGGCCCTGCTCGGAATTTTTCGCATAATAAGATTATCGACCCGTTTTTCCCGCCAGCCGCTTACGACGTCGTAGCCTTGCTCTATCTTCACCAGGAAATTCGGTATCTCTTCCGGCAGATGCTGCAGGTCGCCGTCCATACTTATTATCACTTCGCCGCAGGTATGGTCGAACCCTGCCGCCAAAGCGGGCGTCTGCCCGAAATTTCTCCGCAATTCTACCGCTACTACATGCTCGTCCTTTTCGGCGATGCTCTTCAGCTTTTCCATCGTCGTATCGCTGCTGCCGTCGTCGACAAGCACAAGCTCGTAACTTCCGCCCGTTTGTTTCATCACCTTTGTAAGCCGTTCGTAAAGTTCCTGCACTACGGACTGTTCGTTATACAAAGGAACTACTATCGAATATTTCACACTCTCAGCCATTTCTATTCCCTTTACATATCCGCCATGGCCCAAAGGCACTAATTTTTTATTTATATTTTTTTCTTAGTGTCTTAGTGCCTTAGTGGCTAAATTTTACCATAATGCACAAGTTCAATTCCTGCTTCGGATAGAATCTGTTTCGTCGCCGATTCGCAGAGCCATTTAAGTTCGACCTGACGCTGTTCGACAAGACGAGTATTCACAAGACCTTCCGGATAACCCGGATGCGTCATAACTTCAGCTGTTCCGCCGAATTGCGTCTTGCCGATTTCGGCCCAGAACTCTTTGTCGATTCTGCCCGTATGGGCCAGACCGAAGAAAATATCATTCTTTATAAAACGGCTGTCTATCTTCTGACAGTTTACCGCCATTTGCCTTACCATAAAAGCGCGAATTTTATCTTTCATACCGACCTGCGGCCAATTACCGCAGCAGACTGTCTCCGGCTCCCACGGCCACCGAATAGCGCCTATCTTAAAATTCTCCGCCAGGGAGCATACTATCTTATATATTGGCCCAAAGCAGTGAAAGTGTTTATGCGAATCCAGATGAGTTGGCTTTACGCCTCTTTTTATGACCGATTCAACCTGTGCCGTAAGTTCAATTTCGACAGCCTTGCGGATTTTTTCGCTAATAAACGTTTTAATTGCGAGCTTCGATGGCGAATATTTAAATTTGCCGTCTTCCCCAAGCAGAACATCTACTTTCGAGTCTGTGGAAACGGGCTTGCCTTCGAGGACATTCAAATGCACCCCTACTCCGAGACTCGGCATCTTTTTAGCCATTGCTACCGCCTCATCCGACCCGGGCATATTGGCCATAATTGTAGCGCTGGTAAGCACTCCGCCGCAGTGTGCCTCGGCGATGGCTTTATTAACGCCTTCGCAAAGTCCGAAGTCGTCCGCGTTTATAATCATTTTTGCCGTCATAAGAGGGTAAAGTTTACGTCTCAAACGCCTTAAGGTCAATTAATTTAACAAAAAGAAGGGGCTGGACTATTTTTGTTGCAAAAACTCGTAATTTAACGAAAATATTGCAAATATTATGGTTTTTATTCTTCACAGATACATTTTTAGGGAATTGTTCAAGGTCTTTGCCCTTTCGGCGATGGCCCTTGGCGTTATCATGAGTCTGGGCAGTCTTTTGCGGCCCGTTCAGGAATATGGCGTTGGTCCTCGCCAGGTATTCGACCTGCTATGTTATTTTCTCCCGATAACGATGACATTTGTCCTGCCCGTTGCCGCCCTTTTCGCAACTTCCCTTGTGTACGGAAGAATTGCCGCCGACAACGAGTTCGACGCCTGCAAGGCAAGCGGAATAAGTCCTTCGATGCTTTTTTATCCCGCTCTTGTACTGGCGATTATAATTTCCATAGCCAACTTACTGTTAAGTTTTCACGTCGTGCCCGCTTATGTCCAGCGAGCCGAAGCGGCCATGAAAGCCGATGCCAAGCAGATATTATTTCGAAATATCCAGCGGCAGGGTTACTATTCTCTGCCCGGCAGTCAATTCAGAATCTACGCCGACGCCGTCGACATCAAAAACTCCGGCCTGTTGGGCGTGGTAATTATTGACACCAGCAAAGACAAAGAAAAAAAACTTATCACCGCTGAATCCGCGACGGTAAATTTTGACAATACCGCCAAAACCAATGAGGTAAAGGTTTACGCCAAAAACGCTTTTCAGTTTGACGAGCAGGGTGGAATATTCGTCAAGGCGATTTCTGTGCTCGGCGACTTCCAGGCGCTTATGGGCGACGACGTAAAATTCCGGAAAATAGAGCAGATGAACGCCATCAAGCTTTCACCTATGACTTACTATCCGATAGCTGTCTGCGCTTGGAACGCGTACGAACGGCTGACTACCGAAATGCTGTATAAGGAAATAAAAAACGCTCTTAACGCCAAAACCGATAACTTTTACCAGTTGCATAACGACAATGCCCTGATTCGGTTTACCGGCGAAAAATGCCTGCTTAATAGCGAACAGGACAACATAGAGCTTACCGGGAAAATCGTACTGTTTGAATACGACAAAAGCAGTGGTGAGCTTACAAGGAGCTATCGCGGCGAAAAACTCACCCTTCAGCTCTCCGCCGAAACCCAAACCAGGCCCAGTACGAAAATCGTACTTACACTTCCAAATGCAATCTGGCTCGACCGCGGCGTGGAATTTATAAAGCCCCGCTACTCGGCAAAGGAACTTGCCCTGCCGGATTCCATTGCTTCAAAACTCGGAGAAGACGTTATTACCACTGCCCAGGCCCACAGTTATATTACCGCCCCATCGTCGAGGCTTGAAGAGCTTATCAAAGAAATGAAACGTAAAATCCGTGTAACGCTTTTCGAAATCAAGGCCGAAATTCATTCGAGACTCGTCTTTGGCATAGGCTGCATAACATTGATACTTATCGGCACTGAGCTTGGAATTATATTCAAAGGCGGGCATCTCCTGACTGCTTTCGGAATCAGTTCTATCCCCGCCGCCGCGCTGCTTGTCTTTATTATGGCCGGAAAAAACATAACGACAAATCAAAATTCTTCGGCAGGCGCCGATTTCGGCGTCTCGTTTATGTGGACAGGACTGCTGATTCTGTCTATCTTCGCCGTTGTGTTTTACAGGAAATTATTAAAAAATTAAAATATGAAGACCCTTGATAAATATGTAATGAAAAACTTTCTCACAGGTTATCTGATTGCTTTCCTTGTGCTGATGGGGCTGCGCATAATGATAGACCTGTTCGTCAATGTCGACGAATTTACGGAAAATGCGCAGCTTACATCCGTTCAGGTGCTGACAAATATCACGTCATATTACGGCAGATACAGTTTTCTGTACTTTCGTGACTTTGCCGGAATGATTACTGTCGTCGCGGCAGTGTTCTCGCTTGGAAAAATGACAAAAAACAACGAGCTGGTGGCCATAATGGCTTCCGGCGTAAGTCTCAAGCGGATGATAACACCTATTCTGGTTTTATCTCTTGCCTTCGCCGGCCTGCACGTAATCGACGAGGAACTTCTTATACCGCCGATGGCCGACAAACTTGTCCGCTCGCACGACGCTCTTGACGCGACTCTTTCTTATGATATGTGGTTCATCGGCGACAGCAGCGGCAACCTGTTCTGCTCCCCACAGTTCAAGGTACAGGACGGCATCATTATAAATCCGACAATAATAACAAGAACCAGGAAGGGAAATTCCATACTCTGGGATGTTACAGGCATAATCAAAGCCGATTCCGCTCGTTACGACGATAATAAAAATTCATGGATTCTGGATAACGGCGTGTTTCTGGCTGTATCGCAGAAGCTTGCCGACAAATCCTACCAAACGATAAAAACCTGTCCAAGCGACCTCACCCCGAAAGATATCCCCGTAAGGCGAAAATCAGCGCACATGGACCTGCTCAGTTCTTACGACCTTATAAAACTCGCCAGGCAGAGTCCCAAAGACCTCGCAAGACTCTACGCGCAGAAAAACTTCCGTTTAACAGACCCCATAATAAATCTCATTATGCTTATGATTTCTCTGCCAGTACTTGTCTGCAGAGACCCGAAAAGTCTCAAATCTGCTGTCTTTATAAGTTTCGCCCTGACGGGCACCTGCTATATCCTGACTTTCGTAAGCAAAATCTTCGCCTCGGAAATAACTATAGCCGGCAGGGTTATGCCCGAATTGTGGGCCTGGCTGCCGATTTTCATCTTTCTGCCGATAGCCTTTATCGAGCTGGATTCAATGAAAACATAAAAGCCGCCAAAAAAAAATTGCATTTTAAATTTTTAATTCTAAATTATCTTAGTGTCTTTGTGCCTTAGTGGCTATTTAAGGATATAAAAAATGACAGAATTTAAAATAGAACCGGCTGAACGTATTAAAAGACTGCCGCCTTATCTTTTTGGAAGACTTAACGCTCTTAAGCTCGCCAAAAGACAGCAGCAAATCGACATTATCGACCTCGGTATGGGAAATCCCTCCGACCCCACTCCGCAGGTAATCGTTGACAAGCTTTGCGAAGCCGCCCGCGACCCCCGCAATCAGCGGTACAGCTCCAGCAGAGGCATCTTTAATCTCAGAAGAGAAGTCGCTATTAAATATGCCAAACAGTATAACGTCGAACTCGACCCAAATACCGAAGTCCTCGCCTGTATCGGCTCAAAGGAAGGTTTTAGTCATTTGTGTCTTGCGATGCTCGGTCCCGGAGATACGGCTCTCGTCGCTGACCCGGCGTTTCCAATCCATATTTACGCCGTTGCTCTTGCCGGCGCAAACGTCGTTACTGTACCGCTCGGCAATACACAGGATTCGCTGAAAAATATTCAGGAAACCTGCGAAAAACTTTATCCACGTCCGAAGATGATGATTTTGAACTTTCCGCATAATCCAACGGCAATGACTGTTGATGACATAAGTTATTTTGAAACTGTTGTCGATATCGCAAAAAGACTCAATATCGCTGTCATTCACGACTTCGCCTATGGCGATACCTGCTTTGACGGCTACAAGGCTCCGAGTTTCCTTTCTGCAAAAGGCGCAAAGGACGTAGGTGTAGAATTTTCCACTTTGAGCAAGGCCTACAATATGGCCGGCTGGCGAATAGGCTTCGCAACCGGAAACAAGCAGATGATTGAAGCCCTTGCGACTATTAAGGGTTATTATGATTACGGCATTTTCCAGGCCATTCAGATTGCAAGTATTATCGCGATGAGGCAATGCGAAAACGATACAGTTGAGCAGAACAAAAAATATCAGTTCCGCAGGGATGTCGTCTGCGACTGCCTTGCGAAAGTCGGCTGGCAGGTCGAAAAACCTCGCGCCTCGATGTTCGTCTGGGCAAGAGTTCCAGATGACCAGTTAAAAGGCAAAGGCACTATTGATTTCGCGATGGATTTGATTGAAAACGCAAACGTCGTCGTTTCGCCCGGCAGAGCCTTTGGCGAAAATGGCGAAGGGTATATGCGAATAGCTCTTGTCGAAAATGAAAACCGTATGCGGCAAGCCTTCCGCAACATCAAAAAATACATCCAAAAAGGATAAAAATCGGTTAGCCCCGCCAACATTTTGGCGGGGTTTTAAATAATATTTAGCCCCCGGTTTCACCGGGGGTTTTTTATAATTTCCCCGTTTTCAAATAAAACCTTTATTGCTGCCGAATTGTTAAGTTCATTAGCTTCAGCAATACTGCTGTCCGTATCAAGAACAACGGTAAATTGATTTATGCCTCCTTCAATCGCAAAAGGTGAACTTTGCTCATTCCAAAACTCGCCCGGCTTGATTGGCCCTGCGCCGTGGCTGCCGGTTTGCGGCTTGCCGAAAAGATTCTGATTTTCTTTCGGGTCTCCCTTGTAAAAATTCATTCTGAATGCAGGGGCGGTCGCAGTTCCGTGATTTCCGATTTTCGCCGTTACCGTATATAATCCCCCTGCCGGATAAGGCTGGATACTGAATTCTTCAATATAAACATCTAAGTCTTTACTTCCACTACTGACTGATTTCGAGACATTTGATGTAATAGTTGAAATATCCGGCACTTTTTCCGCAGAACCTTTTTGAGCAAAATATATACCGCCAAAGCCGCTACCGCCGTTGGCCGGATAAAAGCTCAAATGAAGCCAGCCTTCTTTCTGATAAGTAAAGGTTCTGGTAAAATCGCCGCTGCCGCGTTTTATTACAGGGCCTTGCTGGCTGTCAATTTCGCCGTTAGTAGCGTAAATATGGAGCATCGCCTCATCGGCGGAAGACAAATCATATTTTCCTTTTACCGTATAAGTTTGACCGGTTTCAATTTTATCTGTGCTGCCGAGAACTTCAGTAATTTCGATTGAATCGCCTTCTAAAAATGACTGTTTTGTTATTTCAAAGTCGATTGAATATAACCGTACATCCGCCTCTATTTTACCGAATGAAATCAGCTTTTCATCTTTATCAAAAACAAAAAGCTGGTTCGTAATTATTTTGTCTTTATCCCAGATAGTCGCCTGATATTTATAACGTATTGATTGGTTGCCGTTAGCGTCAATTATCGGCTCGCCCCATTCGATAGTTTTTCTTTGGGTAATATCCCTGTAATTATGCTTAAAAAAGTCTTCAACCAGATTTTGCAGCTTTTCTTTTTCATCTGAAGGTTCTTCCTTGAATATTTCTTTATAGAGCTGTTTGGCTAAATCATGCTTATCGCTTTTAATATCAAAATAGGGCATTAGATGTTTTTTTATAATTTCTTTATCTGCACCAAAAGTAAGTCCCCATCTAATTCTACTTACAAAATCATTCGAATTACTTTCGTTTAAAGCCATTTCTACAAGCTGTTTGATAACTTGCTCATCCTTGTTGGTAATAACCGAAAGCCCAAAATAAACCGCCTGGTATCGAACATTTTGGCTTTGGTCTTTTGATAATTGTAGTAATATTTCAATTGCTTCTGCCGGCTGAACATTTTGTCCCCAAACAAAATTACTGCCAAGAATACGAGCGGTTTCTGCTCGAATGTCTGCATCATTATCTTTAGCGCATTCACCTAAAGCAGCCATAAAACTACTGTCATGAAACAATGTTATTCCATTTCGGTTTACAAATTTGCAGGCTTTGCGTCTCTCCTCGCTTGTACCTGTTAAAAATGTTTTTTTAATTTCCGGCAAATTATTACCGAATTCACGAATTGTCTTTTCAGTTTGTTGTTTTTGATTCCACTCTCTTTCCCACCTGTCCCAGTCAATTTCACCTTTAAAAGCTTTAACAACTATATCTGCATGCTCTCGTTTTACAGGATCGGAACTGCGTAAATAAGGCTCAAGAAAAGCTATGAATTCATTCCCTTGTTTCGATTGCTTTACCCCCCAGATAATCCGCCCAAGTTGATGGTATTCCAAAGCAATGTCAACGAGACGTTTGAGAACTTTTTCAGATTTAGGATTAGCAACAGACAGCCCGCTATAAACCGCATAATATTTGTACTCTGGACTAAAGCTTGCATAATAAACTAAATCGATCGCTCTTTGATCGTCAGGTTCTCTGTTCCAAATATATTTCACGCCGATATATTGCATAGGAAAATTGTCTTTATATTTGATTGTGCATTTTCTTAATCCTTTACGAAAAAGCTCAAAAAATGAATCATCATCCAGATTTATTGTGCCTTTATTTTCCCACCATTCATCTAATTTCTTACCGGCTTCCACATCTTCAGGAAAATATGATTCAAATATTGACAAGTCGTTTTGATTACTTTGCAATTTTTCTTTTTCAACTGTTCCGTCTACGGTCTTATGCTCTTGTGCTCTTATGCCCTCTTTATCAACTCTTTCAATCTGCACATCCGTCTTAACTCCCGGCTTTAGTGAAACATTTTTAAAGTCTATCCATTCAACTGCATCATCAGATCGATCCTTTTCGTATGCATAATCATTTTGCCATTGCCCCCAGCAAACACCAACTCTAAGATCACATTGCTTTATCTGTTCATCAAAAGCAGCACCAAGCCAGACGACTTTTTCATTGGGTGAACCATCAATATATTTAATATTTTCTTTGCCATCCTTTTCACTAATACTTAACAAAGTCCCACCATTTATAGTCTTGAAATTGGTGGGAATAATCCTGGCGTCAACTTTCTTTCCTGCCAAGCCACTAAATTTTACAGCAAATTTATAACCTTTTTCGCCACTTCTCGGAAACGCTTTTCCAAAGTCATCATCATAATGAGATTCTTCCAACAAAGCCGCATCCGGCCGCCACCATTGTTTGCCTTTGCTCGGATGCTCACAAATACCGATAAGCTCGACTTTTGTGCCGTTGGAAAGTTTTATTGAAAAATCATTCTGTTTAATATTTCTTATATTCTCTGCCTGCCCTGAGCCTGTCGAATGGGTGAGCTCTGTGTCCTCTGTGGCTAAAATATTTTTCTCTGTGGCCTTTAATTCAAAATTTACAACCTTTTCTTTTTCCTTCTCGCCTAAAAGTTTTACAAGCAGAATATCAGTCTTATCTTTATACCCCGCCGCCCTGCATTTCAGAATATGTTCCTCGTAATACGTTTTATAACTGTAATTACCGTTCGCGTCGGTAGTAGTGTTATACTTGCCGTAGGCGTAAGTTACGACATCCCCGACTATCGCCCCTGCTATCGGCTTTCCCGTCTTCGCATCCGTTACTGTCCCTTTGATTATAAAATCCGGAACTGCCTTAAATTTCGCCATCGGCAGCACACACGCCGACATCACACATATCAAAATAAAAATCGTCGCGATTCGCAAAGGCCGATACCTCCAGCTTTTTTTCTCCAGCCATTTCAGCCTGTCCACCAGCCAGCTCGAATTTTCAAACAGGCCTAATAATCCTAAACCCGGGTCAACCGGCTCTGCTAACAATTGTCTGGCCGTCTCAAGCAGTGTCTGTCGATAACCGGCTGTTTTTTCTTTTAATAATTTAGCGACAGTCGCATCGCAGCAAAGTTCTCTCAGGTTTTGCATCGGTTTTCTCGCCAGCCAAATCAGCGGATTGAACCAGTACACGATTTGCAGAATCATATAAACTGCGTGAACGAATAAATCACCGCGTTTTATATGCGCAAGTTCATGCAGAAAGATATGCTCGGCATCCTGTACCGTCATATTTTGAAGTTTGCCTGCCGGCATAAGCAGCACCGGCCTGAAAACGCCGAACACCGCCGGACAGCAAACCTTATTTGTCAAAATCACCTGCGGAACTTTTCTCAGCCTCAGTTTTTTAGCCGTCGATTCCAATAATCCTTCCAGTCTTTCCGGCAGATTCGATTGCTGCTTGTTTTTTAAATGCTCCCGCCTCAGATTACCTAATCTTATAACCAGCCACCCCGCCAGAATCGCCATACCCCCCGTCCACACGAACATAATATAAACCTTCCACGACAATGACGCCTGCATATCAACCCTTTGTGGCAATTCCGATCTGTTTAGCCCCCGGACCTGTGCCAGGGGTTCTTCCGTTTTTGTTTTCATCATTTCAACAGCGGGTTCTAGGGCTTGGGTAGTCTGTGGTGATATTTGTGGTTGATTTATTTTTATCGCCGTTTGTTTAACCATAAATGGAATTTCCGCCGTGAAGCTTGTCGGCGAAGTAAGCGATGGCGGTAAAACAAGTTTTACGAGAATCAAAAGCCAAAGCGCGTATCGCACCTGCGGCCACGTCCATTTTTTTATCAAAAGGTCAATCCCCGCTATGATGATAATCAGCAGGCCGACCTGCCAGAGCATCGACACTTCCCAGTCGAACCATCTTTCCGCTAATTGATTTAATATCGCTGTCATTTTTATCTCCTTTACTTTTCTCTGTGTCCTCTGTGCTCTCTGTGGCTTAAATTAGTATTTTCTTTCTCTGTGGCCAAACCTTTTTCCAGCATTTTTACAATTTCTTTTCTCTCATTTGCCGATATTTTTTTCTCTTCCACCAGAAAATGCATCAGCGGCCCGAACGCCCCGTCAAAGGCCTGATTAGCGAGAGATGCCAGTGCACTGCGCCTTGCGGTTTGTCTGCTGACGATTGGTTCGTAAAGACTTGTATTTCCTTTTTTGCTTTCTTTGACTGCGCCTTTTTCCGCCAGTCTGGTCAGAAGCGTTTTTATCGTGGTATATGCCCAGTTAATTTCCTTAGGCAGTCTCTCTGCGATCCCCCGCGCAGTCGCGGGATACCTTTCCCACAGACAATTCATTATCTGCCATTCCGTATCTGTAAGTTTCATAGCCGTTTCCTTTCTACAAATATAGTGGTATTCTACTACATTTGTAGTAGATGTCAACTGTTTTTGGGAAATTCCTGAAAATTTTTTCTGCGATTTCCGCATTCTGATTTTCTGGCTTTTGCTTTTACCGGACATAGGCCCTTTTGTGTTAAAATAGGCAAAATTTACTTGACTTTTGCCCTTTTTTTTGTTTTAATAGGGGAAATGAATGTTGCATCGCGAAGCTATTTCGCAAGGCGACACGAGTTCTTTTCTTAATTGGGGTATTATTAGTTAATTTGGGGTATTTAATCTTCATCGATTAAACTGGTTCTTTTTTTTCTTAGACAATTTATTTTCGTAGCTGCAGGGCTTATAGACAGGGTCTTTGAACTGCTTCACAAAGATACTCTATAATAAGGATACCTGTACTGGTCTTGTACCTGCTGCGGAGATCGTTTAGCTGTTGTCGGCACGGCAACATAAACAGAGCCGCGAATCTAAAAGCGGATTGTGTTAAATCTGAACGATTGACTGCGGACAGAGTGTAGACTGACACTGTAAGCTTGTGACGCGTAGAGATACTACGCACAGCAGCTCTGGGACGCTCTTGGTATAGTGTCACGGAACCGTTCTGCCGCTATGATACAAAAGATTTTTGGGGGTAATCCGACAATCGCTATACAGAGATTCTGCGCGCATTAAATGCCGCGGTATTAAAAAATTTAATTTGGGGTGAAAACTATTTTTTAGAAAATGGGGGTAAATATGAAGTTTTATTATGGGGTGTTTACGATTTGTGTTCTTTTAACTTTCTTTGGATTGGCCTGTGCTCAGAGTGACTATGCCATACTCGTGCAGGAAAGTCCCGCCGGTGCCGGCGTTATTAAGCCGGGCGTTGGCGTACACACAGTTGGAATTAACGAAACTATTACACTTACAACCGTTCCAAATACCGGCTGGAAATTCGTTTACTGGCTTGGCGATGTGCAGGACCCGACTGCAAACAGAACCAAAGTAAATGTTAACGGCCCAAAAATTATCATCGCAGTTTTCGAAAGAGATGAATATGCGATGTTATCGCCTGCCGGGCCGCAGATTAGCGTAGGCCCGCCGGGATTGTACCCAAACTATGTATATAGCAGAGGCGGAGAATATACCGGCGGCGGTTCAAGAAGATATGATCCCCCGGATTATCCGCCATATAATCCTCCGGAAGAACCGGAAAATATGCCGCCGCCAGTGCCAGAAGAAATTCCGGAACCTGCAACAATGATGCTTTTAGGCCTGGGAACTTATCTTATATCAATAAAGAGAAAAAAATAATACCGAATAGATTGTTATTGAAAGGAAAGTGATAATGAGAAAAAACCATACCAAAACACTTAAATTGGTTGGGCTCCTTATGATGACACTGCTGCTGCAAACAATAGCGAAAGCCGGATACTACCTGCCCGAAAGTTCAACATGGCAGGGCTCTCGTTATTACAATGAGAACAACGTATATGCTTATGTTGAATATGCCGTCTATGATTCTGAAGCCTCGAATTATTACCCTGTACTGGACGGTCAGGCTGACAGATTTCCCAAACCCGGCACGGGCCGATACATCTATGCCTATCAGGTATTAAATCTTAGCAGCACTTTGCCGCCGATAGCAACTTTCAAACTTCTTGGCGGCGACCCCTCCGCTGCAGATTATATCGGCTATGTAGATGACGAAAATGGCGGCCTGGTCCCGGACAATTTCGGCGGTTCTTTTATATGGGAATTTACAAATGGTTATTTTACAGCTAATGAACATTCCGCATTTATGGTATTCACCACCGATTCAGCTCCGATTGCAGGCGAAATCAGTATCTCGACGGAATACGGCATGGAACCCCCAATCTCTCCCGATGCCGTTACAGCAGATGCCGCTTCAATACCGGAGCCTGCTACAATAGCTCTACTCTCAATTGGTGCTTTTATGTATCGTAAAAAATTTACTAAATAACCTCGCTAAGCAATAACTCGAAACCGCTTAGCTGCATCGAGAACCTGGTCCCCGGAATCTTATGCAGATAAAATGGAAACGGGTTATTACTTAGGTGAGGGAAGAATTGTAGGGCCGACAGTTGCAGGAACTGTCGGCCTGTTTTTTTGCGCCCCGATTTCATTTTTCTATCCGGACAAAAACCGTCTGAATAGTCAAAAGTGCGCAATAAAAAAATTGCGCAAATGTTAAAAATAAGATTTTTTTCAAATTTTTATCTCCAAACCAGACAAGCACTTATAAATTCCGCCCAAAAAATTTCCGCAAAAAGTTCGTCAAAAGCGCGCAACTTTTCAGGTAATACGGAGGGACTGTATTGGCTCTTCACAGGCAGTATTTTGAACATTCAAATTTTGGTAATTCGATATTGTTTCGAATTTCGATATTCGTATTTCGGATTTAATTTTAAATTCTTACGTGACCAATATTCCATTCCATATCCCTGTTCCTGACGTTCTTATGCGCATATTATTCGCCCCGCTGCTTCTCTATCGAAAATACAAATACGACCATCCTTTTATGCGCATCGAACTAACACAGAACCAATATGCCATCGTTGACTTCGACGATTTTTGCAAACTCACCCGTTTCGAATGGTACGCCTATGACAACGGCAATACTTTTTACGCCGTCCGTCCCGGCTTCTACAATGGTTTCCCCTGCTTTATCCGGATGCACCGCGTCATTATGAACGCAAAAAGAGGCGTTGTCATCGACCACATCGACCATAACGGCCTTAACAATTGCAAATACAATTTACGGCCTGCCACCCCCGCCGAAAACAGATTGAACAACCGCCGCGGCTTCAACAGCCCCACATCCAAATACAAAGGCGTTTTCTACGACAAACGCCGAAACAAATTCCGCGCCGTCATTTCTATCGATGGAAAGAAAAAACATCTCGGCTACTTCGACAATGAAATCGATGCCGCAAAGGCGTACGACAAGGCGGCAAGGGAATCTCGCGGCAGATTTGCAGTTTTGAATTTCGAATAAAATAACATCGCCGAAAGGCGATTCCTCAATCAAAAACTCAAAATTAAAAATTAAAAACTTATTTCATCTTCTGCGCCGTAACCAGCCAGTCCCACGGATATGGTTCTTTCATCCATCGCGGCGGCAAGTCAAACTCCGTATTCCACGGGTACTCGATTTTGCGAATATCCATAACCCGCATATTCCTGCTCTCCAAAATCGCCGCAAGCTCTTCTTTCAGATAATGCTTGGTTGGAACGCCGTCAATAGGAGCAATCCCCTGATGCAGGCCGCCATCGGATTTTTTCGCATCGCCGAAACTTGCGCGAGCAGCCGAGCCCGGCCGGACCCCATTGCGAAGGTTCCACTCAATCAGGCGGAAATCGACAAGCCCCGCAGACTCGAGCGAAGGCACAACGAGCACCATATACCCGTTTTTCAAAATATGCCCGGCCATAACATCAAGTATTCGCACCCTCGGCGCAAGTGCCGGCATAATCAGCATATTTACGCTAAAAGCGAAATGAGTTTTTTCGAGCCGCAGGCCTGCCTTTGCCAAATCGGCTGTTATATATTCGATATTCGACAGATGTTTGTATTTGTTTTTCGCTCTCGCTATGAACTTGCCGGATATATCTATTGCTAAAACCCGGCCGAAATTTGCCGACAGCATCGGCAGAAAGTGCCCAATTCCGCAGCCGTAATCGCTGACTGTTTTTGCTGATGAGCCGTATTTCTTAATGAGTTTTAGAATCAGATGTTTTTTATCATTGTCCAATACGCTGAAGATTTCATCTTCGTAGTTATTTGCCAGACTGTTCCAGTATTCTCGTTTCATTTTATCTCCGCAGCTAATATACAACACGATTGCCTAAATCTCAAATCCATTTTTGCCCCACAAATATTTGTCATTCCCGCGCAGGCGGGAATCCACGTCGTTTACTCATTGTCGCCAAAATCATTCGCAACGCAACAGAGCCCCGAATGTTAATGAGGGGTAATTCTTCTGTGTTCCGCGTCCTGGAGTTCTCCGTTAGGAGTCCGTAGGACTTTTTTCTTTCTCATTGCCTTTTCCCCTTTTCATGCTATAATCCCACCATCGCATTTGAGGAGGCAACCAATGGAGTGGAACAATTATTCAGAAAGGAAACTATGGGTCTTTCAGATACTTACGAAAAGGTAAAACCTAGTATAGTTGCTTTCACCTCAAAATATTCGGTATTTACCAATCCTGAAGACTTAAATGAGAAGAATCTTTCTTTTCCACCAATAATTGGCACAGGTTTTATTATTAATAAAAACGGAATTATCGTCACGAATGATCACGTAGCGGAAGAAATAAAAAAACCTTGTGCATTACCTTGTGCCAAAAAAGGTGAATGTGCTTATCAAGCGACCATTTTTAAAATCACAGAAGAATATCTTGTACAAGCACCTCTTGAAATATTAGAAATATACCAGCCTGAAAAACTTAAGACAAAGGGATTGTATTACGGGCCAAACAAACCAGATATAGCGATTGTTCTGGTAAAAGCTAGAGATTTGCCCGCCTTAGAATTGGATACTTCGGAATTGAGAGAGGGTGTTGAAGTAGCCACAGCGGGATTTCCAATGGGAAAAGATCTACTTACTGCGCCAGGCTATCTTCATCAAATAACCCCAACTTTGCAAAAAGGTATAATCAGTGCTGTACTGCCTTTTCAGGGAGCCATTCCACATGCTTATGCTGTAAATATTATGGTGCAAGGTGGTGCAAGCGGTTCACCTGTTTTCCTACCTGAAAGTGGAACAGTAATCGGAATTATAGATAGTTCTTTGATAGATTCAGTAGAAAGTATTCAAAAAGATACCTATCAAATACCAACAAATATTAGCTATGCTACACCTTCGTATCATATATCCAATTTCCTTAAAGAAGTTGAGGGTAATTATTCTTTTAAATTACCCCAAGATACAAAAACTTTTGATGATTTAATCGCTAATACAGAAAAAAAAATAGTGCGACCACATCAACCATATCCAAATTGTAAGATAATTAAAATGGAAATTAGGAATAGACCGTGTCCGCCTGCCCTGTGAGATGTCCGCCCGCAGGCGAGACTTATCTCATCGGGGCTTATTTTTTTTAATTTAATCCCCCCATCGCAGGGATGGGGGCTAACCAAAATTTAAAAATTCCCATAAAAAAATCCATATACAAAAAAATCTCCATGTATCTATGCTTGTATGCAGTATATCGTCGGGAGATGGCTTACGCCACTGCATACAAGCATAGTGAAAAACCTGTTAGAATCTCCACCGTCTAAAACCCCTCACTACAAAAACCCCATAGATTAAAACCCCTGCGTTTTCCCTGGAGGTTGATTGACGTTCGTCAACTACCGATTTTCAGCCTAAAAACAAGCTTGCACAACTCACGTCGGCGCAGGTTTTTGTTTCAGCAAGGCTTTTAAGCCTGTGTACAAAGCATAACGGCTGACACAGAAACTTGTTTCGAGTAAAGCCGTTGCTTTGTACGCAAAATTATTTGAAAAATAATTTGCTGAAACAAATACTTCGTGCCCTTCGTGTTCTCAGTGGTGAAAAAAAATCCTTCAGCCGCCATTCCCCGCAAATCTTAAATCTTTTATTGCTTTAACTTTTTCGGTATTGTTTAGCCGTTGCCGCTTGAGGCAGCGTTTCATTGCTTTAAGACGCAATCGCGAAGCGATAATAAATTTCAAAATATAGACCCGGAATAAGCCATGTCCGCAGTAGCTTTAGCGAAGGCGGATTGCTTATCAGAGGGTCTATTCTGAAATTTTACAATCCCGACTTTTAGGGATGTCTTAAAGCAATTACTTCGTGTCATTTTCGTGTTAATTCGTGGTTAATAATATTCGCAGAACACCGCATTAAAGCAATTGGCCGTGTAAATCCGCGCAATCAGCGTCTAAAATACTCTGTGGTCTCGGTGTCCTCTGTGGCTAATTAAATCCGCGTCGTCCGTGAAATCCGCGGTTAATTTTTACGACCTACGAAAGACCGCAACGATGTTTTCCACTTCAACGACGAACAGTTTATTATCTCCTTCGAAGTCGACTGGTATAGCGCCTTTTGGATTGAACAGGACTTTATCGTATTGTTTGAGGGGGATTTCCGGCATATTTTCCACCTCGGCAGAGACCGCTACTACTCTGCCGGTGATAGTTGGTATTTCGATATTGTCGGGGAGTTTGATACCGCCTTTGGTTTCTTTTTTATCTTCATCTTTACGGATGAGGACTCTTTTGCCGATTGGTTCGACTGTTTCTATGGGCTTTAATTCGGGATTATTTATCTCTTTTTCAGGCATCATACATCTCTAAGATTTAAAATATATCTTATCTGTAATTATTTTATTAACAGCTTTTTTGTGATTAATCAATAATATTCCGGCCCAAATTCCGGAGAAATATAGCCGAAAATCCAAAATATATCACCGCTATAACTTCTTTTGATATAATACTATACAATCTTTAATATCTTTTGTCCAGCTTTAAATCCCCCTGTTTAACAGCTATTTCTTCAAAAAAATAAAAATATATATTTTTGCTTTGTTTTTAGTGGTAAATTTTTAATGAAAAGGTGAACAAACTGTCGATTATGTAGTATATAAAATTGAAATCTTCTTCTTCCTCCTCCTGCGAGCAGTATGCGTTTCTTCACCGGGCGCGACTGCTCGTTTTTTTTTCACTTGGTTTTATCAGGATTTTGGAACTACCGATTCAATCTTTTCTAATCTATCAAGGGCAACTAACCGGCTCTATCAGGGACAACTAATCGGCGGCGGGGGCGGGGTTATTTTTGGCAGGCTTTTTAGAGGATTTTTTTTCACCATCAGAGGAAGCCCCAGCTTTGACAGACTTTTTAGCGGGTTTTTTAGGGGATTCCTTTTCTACATCAGATGAAGCCCCTGCTTTACTGGCAGACTTTTTGGGGGAATCCTTCTCTGTATCAGATGAAACCTCTGATTTTTCTGCTTTAGCAGAAGACTTCTTTTTGCGGCCAAGCAATTCATCGGCTTTTTCAAAACTCTTTGGAGGCCATTCGCCCTTAGCCTGCAATTCCTTCAACTCGTCTATCTTCTTGAAACTTACGATAGTCCTGCATCTTGGAAACTTATTACAGCCAAGGAAAGGCCCCTTCTTGCTCTGACGAATCACAAGCTCACCTGCGGCACACTTGTAACACTTCAAACCAGTCGGCTCGGCAGGAGGCTTTGGCGGCAGAATGTTGCCGGCTTTATCAATACGCATAGTCGTCTTGCAGGTCGGATAATCAGAACAACCTAAAAACTCACCAAAACGACTTCGCTTCTTAACCATAGGCTTGCCGCAGTTGGGACATTTATGCTCAGTAACCTCATCAACAACCATCTTGCCTGTTTTGTCGCAGGGACCGGCAAATTTACAATCAGGATAAGCTGAACAACTTAAAAATTTGCCGTTCTTGCCAAACCTGTAAACCAAAGGCTTATTACACCTGGGACAGGTATATTCGCTGGGAGTAGTCTCGGCCTTGGCGTGCTTCATTTCCTCGCCGGCAACTTCAAGGTTCTTTTTGAACGGACCATAAAACTCATTCAAAACATTAACCCAATTAAGATGCTGCTCCTCAATCTTATCGAGCTGTTCTTCCATATAGCGTGTGAAGGCCATATCCATAATCTTCGGGAAAAATTCGTTGAGCTTGTCAGTTACAACCTCGCCGACATCGGTAGTATGAAACTGCCTGTCAAGCTGCTGGACATAGCCTCTGTCCTGTATGGTACTGATAATCGAAGCGTAAGTACTCGGCCTGCCAATGCCTTCTTTTTCGAGAGCCTTTACGAGAGAGGCCTCGTTGTAACGGGCAGGCGGCTTTGTAAAATGCTGCTGAGACTTTATATTGACAGGAGCGACTTTATCGCCCTGCTTTAACTGCGGAAGCTGCTGCTCGGGCGAACCTGAATACCATATTTTAGTAAAGCCATCGAAGACAAGCACACGGCCCTGAGCCTTGTAACAGCATCTGCCGACAGAAGTATCCGCTGAGATTTCGAGCGTCGTCGTATCCCACTGTGCGGCGGTCATCTGAGAAGCGATGAACCTGCGCCAGACGAGCTGATAAAGTTTGAACTGCTCATCGGGGAGCAAATCCCTTATTTGCTCGGGCACGATATCGACGTCGGTCGGCCTGATGGCCTCGTGAGCCTGCTGGGCGTTTTTGCCGGAGGCGTAGAAATTCGGTTTTTCGGGAACGTACCTGTCGCCGATGTTGCTGCCGATATATTTTCTCGCTTCGTTAATCGCGTCAGGCGAAAGATGCGTACTGTCAGTTCTCATATATGTAATCAGACCAAGCGAACCCATCGAGCCGAGGTCGATACCTTCATATAACTGCTGGGCGACCCGCATCGTGCGTTTGGTCGCAAAGCCAAGCCGATTTGCGGCGGACTGCTGAAGAGTCGATGTAATAAACGGCGGAGCAGGACGTGAACTTGAACTTTTGACCTGAATATCACTAATGACAAATTCAGAATCTTTCAGCGCCTGGTATATTTTTTGAGTATCCTGAGCGTTATCAGCAGAAAATGTTTTTCCCGCTACCGTAGAAAGCTCGGCCCTGAACGAACTGTGCTCTGCGAGCCAGTCATTCTGCTGAGAGATTGTAGGACCTTTTTCGTCCCCCTCTAAAAACTGCTGCCACTGCTCGGAATATTTTTTTTGTTTATCGGTATGATTAGTGAACACGGCGGGTATGAGCCAATATTCAATCGGAATAAAGGCGCGAATTTCCCGTTCACGTTCGACAACCATCTTAACGGCAACGGACTGAACACGTCCTGCGGATAAGCCACGTGCGACCTTTTTCCACAGCAGAGGACTAATCTTGTAGCCGACGATGCGGTCAAGAATCCTTCTTGCCTGCTGGGCCATTACCTTGTCCATATCAATTTTGCCGGGGCTGGCAAAGGCCTGCTCGATTGCCTTTTTCGTTATCTCGTTAAAAATTACACGATTAGTTTTTTCTTCGGAGACGCCAAGCACCTGCGAAAGATGCCAGGCAATAGCCTCACCCTCTCGGTCAAGGTCTGTCGCAAGGTACAATCTGCTGCAGTGTTTCGCGGATGCCTTGAGGGAAGCGACTAATTTGGTTCTGCCGGAACTAATCTCATAGGTTGGCTCGAAATTATTTTCGATGTCAACACTTAACCCCTTCGCAGGAAGGTCACGTATGTGCCCCATCGAGGCATAAACCTCAAAGTCAGAACCAAGATATTTGTTTATGGTTTTGGCTTTGGCCGGTGATTCTACAATAACAAGATTTTTTCCTGATGACTCTTTTGAGCTCGTTTTTTTTGCCATAAGATAAGGAGAAATAACTGCTGGCGCGAATATTGTCAAGAAAAAAGGGTTTTTATTCGGGACGTCAGCTAAAACAGGGGTTTATTAACAGATTTTAGAACGCGATTCGAACCAAGGACGTATAAATATAAGGATATAAGAGAATTTAAGGAGGGTTAACAATGAACATTAGGACAGATATAAGACGATTCGATGAAAAATTGCATCGGTGGGAACATAATATGGTTATGTCGGGAGAAAAACTTATTCATCATGAGGCATTTTGGGCGGGCGTGGCCATTGCTATTGTGCTGGCGTTTTTCATAATAGCAATGATGCTGGGGGCCAAGTCTCCGCCGCCGAGGATGATATTCCCCACTCCTTTTAGTCCGATGTACTAAGCAGAATGAGATTTGGGGAAATGTATAAGCTTTTACAACCGGGATAGACACTCGAATGGTATTTCCATAATGGAAATACCATTCTTTTTATATATTGCAAATTGAAGATTTGCGGAACCGCCTGTAAAACCGGCGGCTAAATATTCCTGATTCCCGCCCCCGCCTTCGCGGGGGTGACAAACGTCGCCGTACCGGCGACGGCTAAACAGTTCAATGCTGCTTCAACAATTCTTCAAGAAGCGGTTTGAGTTTTTGGATGGCGCGGCCGCGATGCGAGATTTTATTTTTTTCCGCTGAGGCAAGCTGAGCGACTGTTTTGTTAAGAGACGGAACGAAAAAAATCGGGTCGTAGCCAAAGCCATCTGTGCCGGCTTCTTTTTTGGCGATAATCCCCTCGATTTTTCCTTCGGTCTCGATTAAAACTTTTTCAGTACCTGCTCCTTCGACAGGCTCAGGACAGGCTAAACAAAGACAGCAGACAAATCTGGCGGTTCTTTTTTCTTCGGTGGTATTTTCGAGCAGCTTCAAAACCTTTGCCATATTTTTATGGTCGAGGAGAGTTCTTTTGACCGCTCCATTACTGTCGCGGCTCTGCTCTCCACTGAAACGCGCGCTTTTTACGCCTGGTGCGCCGCCGAGGGCATCAATAACCAAACCTGAATCATCGGCAAGTGTCCAAAGGCCTGTTTGTTTTGCGTAGCCGAGTGCTTTTTTGCGGGCATTTTCGGCAAAGGTGGCGCCATCTTCTTCAACTTCTTTTATATCGGGAAAATCGGCGAGGCTCAACCAATCAATATCGAAATCGAGCATCTCGGAAATTTCTTTAAGCTTGCCGGAATTTGTTGTGGCAACCAGAATTTTTAAGGATTTAGACATAGGATATTCCATAAAAGAGAACCCAGAGAATGAATTAAATAAATATTCACCACAGAGGCACAGAGAACACAGAGATTATAAAATAAATCTTTTTATGCCTTCTTTCAAAAGAGGAACATTGAAATTTATCAAAAGGCCTGTACTGATATTTGCCAATTTCATATACGTTAAAAGCTGGGCTTCATGAATCGGCAAAACTATTTCGACGGATTTTAGTTCAACAATCAATTTATCTTCTATCAATAAATCTATTCGATAGCCACAGTCAAGATCTATACCTTTGTATTTTATGGGCAGCTCTTTTTGAACTAAATGGTGTATATTATTGGCTAATAATTCAAACGAAAGACATCTTTCATAAGCTGATTCCAGCAGGCCCGGGCCAAGACGACGATGAACTTCTATTGCACAGCCAATAACTTTACCGGACAATTCATCATAATCTTTCATTTTATTTATTCCCCTGAGAACTCTGTGCCTCTGTGGTGAATAATAGATTCTCTCTCCTTAACTCAGCAGTTTCTTCAAAAGTGCTCTCTGGAAGTGCAGGCGGTTTTCGGCTTCATCAAAGACAATCGAATTTTCCGATTCCATAGCCTCGTCCGTTATCTCGTAGCCGCGATAGGCGGGCAGACAGTGCATAATTTTCGCTTTAGGGGCAAGAGAAAGCAGTTTGGCGTCGATAGCGAATCCCTGAAAATCAGAAATTCTCTTTTGCTTTTCATCTTCCTGACCCATACTTATCCATGTATCGGTATAAATAACATCGGCATCCTTAACGGCTTCGGAGGGACTGCTAATCTGTACGGTTGTGCCGGGGACAATCTGGTTTGTGCGTGAAATCGATTCGGCGTCAAGTTCATAACCTTTCGGCGAAGCTATAACAATTTTCATTCCTAACGCAGCGCAGCCGAAAGCAAGCGAACGCGCAACATTATTTCCATCGCCAATAAAGGCAATCTTAATTCCTTTGAGCTTTCCAAAATGCTCACGAATAGTCATAATATCCGCCATCGCCTGGCAGGGATGTGACCAGTCGGTAAGAGCGTTTATCACGGGAATCCCGGCAAATTTCGCAAGTTCAATAACTGTTTCATGGGCAAATGTTCGTGCCATAATGCCGCTGGCGTAACGGTCGAGAACACGAGCCATATCCTTTATAGGTTCGCGTTTTCCGATTCCGCCGATGTCTTCTGGCTTCACATAAATGGGATTTCCGCCGAGCTGTGCCATAGCAATCTGGAAACTCATCCGCGTACGCAGGCTGGGCTTTTCAAAAAGCATAACCAGACTTTTCCCGACGAGACAAAGGTCGCGATTGCCATTTTTGTAGTATTTCTTCAGCGTGTCGCTCAAATCGAGAAGCTCGAGCAAATCCTCCGTCGTGCAACTGCTTACAGATAGAAAATCTTTCATCAGACACCTATATTATAAAAAAAAATAAAGGTTATGAACCCCGCCAAAGTGTTGGCTGGGCTAACCACAAACAAATACATTAAATATTCTTTAAAACGTTATCGAGAATTTCGACCGCATCGTCAATCTGCTTTGCGGCGACAGTCATCGAAGGCATAAAACGCAGAACGGTATCCTGCGTACAATTTATGCGCAGGCCCTTTTCGAGGCATTTGGCGACAATCTGAGCGCCGGGCGATTTAAGCTGAATTCCAATCATAAGGCCTTTGCCGCGAATGTGGTCTATAACGGCGTGTTTGGTTTTCAAATTGTTGAGCTTATCGAAAGCGTATTGACCTATCTTTATCGCGTTTTCAATAAGATTTTCCTCTTCGATAGCTTCTATAACAGCAATGCCGGCCGCACAGGCGAGACAATTTCCGCCGAAAGTGGAAGCGTGGGTGCCCGGGACAAGCGAAGCGGCGACATTCGGCTTTGCCATCATCGCGCCAATAGCGACACCGCCGCCGAGCGCCTTGGCGAGCGTAATAATATCGGGGACGACATCGTAATGCTGATAGCCGAACCATTTTCCCGTCCGGCCCATTCCGGTTTGAACCTCGTCGAGTATCATCACGGCCTGGTTTTTATCGCAAAGCCGACGAATCGCTTTCATATATTCGGCAGTGGCGACGTTTATGCCGCCTTCGCCCTGAATAGGCTCAATCATCACGGCGGCAACTTCATCGTCAAACGCTTTTTCCATCGCGTCAATATCATTAAACGGCACATAGACAAAGCCGGGCACTACAGGCTGAAAATTTTCAAATTTTTTCGGCTGAGCCGTGGCGGTCATTGCGCCGAAAGTTCTGCCGTGAAAACTGCCCAGAGTAGTTATATATTTGTATTTGCCTTTGGGGGTATGGATTCTGGCAAGCTTCAGAGCGGCTTCGTTGGCTTCGGCGCCGCTGTTGCAGAAAAAGGTTTTTCCGCCGAAGGCGCGCTGGGCCAGTAATTTGGCGAGATTGCCCTGCAGCTCGGTATAAAACGTATTGTCCATATGCAGGAGAGTCTGTGCCTGTTTCTGGATTGCTTTTACAACCTTCGGATGGCAGTGGCCGATTCCGCTGACCGCCCAGCCGGGGAACATATCGAGAATTTTATTTCCGTCGATATCATATATATAGTTTCCCTGTCCGCGGTCGATAACCTTCGGCAGGCGGAAATAATTACCTATCACGTATTCATCGAACATTTTAATAACATCATTCGTGGTCATTTTTGTTTTTCATCCTTTACTTTACTATCTGAGTTCCGACACCTTCTTCGGTATAGATTTCGAGCAGCAGCGAATGGAGGATTCTGCCGTCGATTATGTGGGCCTTTTTCACGCCGCCGTCAAGGGCGATAAGACAGGCTTCAACTTTCGGCAGCATACCTTCGTTAATAACTCCGGACTGTATCATCTGCTTTATTTCGGCTTCGGTTGCGCTTGAAACGTTACTTTCCGGGTCGCTGACATTTTTTAGAATGCCGTTAGTGTCGCTGACGGATACGAATTTTTCCGCTTGCAGGGCGGCAGCGACTTTTCCGGCAGCACTGTCGGCATTGACATTGAGCTTTCCGCCGCCACGGTCAATCGCGACGGGCGCTATTACCGGAATCGTTTCATTGGTACAGAGCGTTTTCAACAAAAGGCTGTTGACGGTTTTGACTTCGCCGACAAGGCCGAGGTCTATTTTTCTGCCCTGCGGGTCGGCCATACGCAGCGGTTCGGCGAAAAGAACGCAACTGCTGAGCGAGTGCAGCCCCATCGCATCGCAGCCGAGCTTTTTTATCGTTTCGCAAATGGAAGCGTTTATATCGTGAATAAGCACATGCTCGACAATGGCCATTGTCCGCTCGTCGGTGTATCGTCTGCCGTTGACCCACTGTGGCGCCAGGCCGGACTCGTTCATCGCCTTTGTTATGGCTTTGCCGCCGCCGTGAATCAGAACAGGTCTGATGCCGACAGTAGCCATAAAGACAACATCGGCCAGCAGCTTCTTCTGAAACTCCGGGTCGTCAATAACGCTTCCGCCGAGCTTTACAACGACGATTTTGCCGCGGAAAAGACGGATATACTCCATCGCCTCGACAAGTGCCTTCGCTTTTTCTATAGCTTTTTTTACCATTGCTTCTCCGTAAAGATTCCCAATTAAGGAAACGGACAATTATATAGATTGCAGTCCGAGGGGGTCAAGAAAGATTTGCCTTTTAAAATGAAAAAATAGCCACAAAGGCACTAAGACACTAAAAAAAGAATATATATTAAAATTTCGTGCCTTAGTGTCTTAGTGGCTACAAGAAAGCCAACGATCGGATTCGAACCGATAACCCCCGGTTTACAAAACCGGAGCTCTACCGTTGAGCTACGTTGGCAATAAGACAGAAGAGTCTACAAAACAGCCGGCTTTTTTGCAAGTAAAATCGAAAAAGCCTATAATTCAAAGACCTGGCCGGGAACGGGAATATGGGCGTTTTTCATGCCTGCTTCGAGCAGCCTCTGGGAGAAAAAGTCCAGCGCGTTCTGCTCGCCATGGACACAGAAAACATGCTCAACGTGCGATGCACCGCATTTGCCGAAATAGTCGAGCATCTCGAACTCGTCGGCGTGAGCACTTAAGGCGGCAATTTCCTCAACTTCCGCTGTCAGCGGCAAAGCTGTACCGAAAATTTTGACTTCCTCCTGCTTTTCGGCGATTCTGCGGCCAAGGGTATTTTCGGCCATATAACCGACAATCAATACAATGTTTTTGGGGTCTGATATATTGTTCTTGAGATGATGAAGTATCCTGCCTGCTTCGCACATTCCTGAAGCGGAAATAATAATCATCGGGCCGGGCTTGTCATTCAAAAATTTTGATTCCTCGACACTTTCAGTGTATCGCAGATTTTCAAAATCGAAAGGTTTATGACCGTCAATAAGAAATTCTGCCGCGGCGGCATCCCAGCACTCCCTGTGCTTTGCGTAAATTGCCGTGGCCGCACTGGACAGAGGCGAATCGACAAAAATAGGCAAAGGACAAATCTTGTCTTCAGTGTATAACTTATTCAGCATATAAACAAGATACTGCGTTCGGCCAATACTGAAAGCGGGAATGATGAGCTTGCCTTTGGTTTCGCAGATTTTGTTCACAACCTGCCTGAGAGCCGCTTTTGCGTCCTCGACGGGCGGATGCCTGCGGTCGCCATAAGTGCTTTCGGTGATTAAATAATCAATGTCCTTAATGACGACAGGGTCCCTGAGAATCGGGATGTCGCGACGGCCAATGTCGCCGGTAAACATCAATTTTTTCGTGGTGCCGTTTTCCCTGAAATTTATCTCGGTAAAGGCAGAGCCTAAAATATGGCCGGCATCGTGAAAAGTTACCTCGACATTATCGAAAAGCTTAAATGGCCTGGAATACGGAACCGGCACAAGATGCGTCATCGCTTTATCGGCATCTTCGGGGGTATATAACGGCTCGAAAGGTTTTTTACCCTGTTTTGCACGCTTTTTATTGACGTATTCGATATCGTGGACCTGGATGCGGGCACAATCCTGGAACATTATTTTACATAAATCGGCGGTGGCTTCGGTGCAGTAAACTTTGCCTTTGTAGCCCCTTTTAATCAGCGTGGGGACATTGCCGCTGTGGTCCATGTGGGCGTGCGAAAGCAGCATTACATCGATTTTGTCCGGGTCGACGAGGAAATTACGATTCTTTTCGAAGGCTTCTTTTCTTTTGCCCTGAAACAGGCCGCAATCCAAAAGAATATTTTTGCCGTTAATCGTAACTATGTGAGCCGAGCCGGTAACTTCGCCCGCGGCCCCGTGAAAAGTCAGTTTCATAGTTTGCCTTAAAAAAATTAACCACAAATTAACACGAATATACACTAATTATACTAACAGAAAGGAGGTAAAGAGGCAAGGAGATAAGAAAACACGCCAATCGGTTGCGGTCCTTACAGGATTAAAATTGCGAGGCTCGTTACGGCTGTCGTGTTTCGGTTGCGGTATAACCCGCGTGGGCTGAAGCCTACCCTACAAATTAATAATATATCGCTATTATAGCAAAAAAGAGGCAAGGGGATTGAAAATTGAAGATTTAAGATTGAAGATTTTTAGAACCGCCAAAGGCGGAATACTTAATCGCGGATAAGCTATGAAACCGGAGCCTCCAAGCTCGGTTATAATACGGGATCGTTATTCAACGTCCCAAAAATTTAACGCGTTCCCGCTTGTTGCGGCTCGCAATAACCTTTTTGCAATGGAGGCTCGT